>JBBDTL010000117.1:0-6635 GCA_040904465.1 Thermomicrobiaceae bacterium
GGCCGATGAGAGGTGCGGTCCGGGTTGGCGTTGAACGGTGACATGGTTGCCTCCTTTTGAGCTGAACGCGTCATGTCCGGCCATTGTAGACCGAATCGAACGCCAACGCATGTCAAAGGAAGCGGGGGATGTGCCGAATCGGGCGACTATGTCGGGCCACCTGATGGTTAACTGGGGGATCGAAGCGCCGCAAGCTGCTCGACGTTTGCCTCATCATCATGCTCGGCACCGAGAAGCACCTGCAATATCGCCTCGGGCTTGGGTTCGGTCTCCTGAATTGCCTCTTCCGGATTCGGAATATACCGCTCATCGCCCCAGGTTGCAGACTCACCCGGCTTGAGCGTCTCGCACAACCAGGTGCGGGCGGCTATCGCATTGCTTCCCAGTTTGCGGCGAGCACGCTCTTCGTAGCGGTCAATCACACCCTCGGCGTGCAACACATAAACTGCTACGACCCGCCTACCCTGATGTCGTCCACGGCGAATGATCTTTTCGCCATCAGCCTGATCCAGCTCGGAAGCGGGCGTTCCACGTTCATCTTTGAGCAGATACCTCATAGAGCAGCCTTTCCTGATCGCGTCGTACGCCTGTTCACAAACGGTTTATGATTACAGTGTTTCGCGCCCATCGAGGTGAGCAGCATCCGGCTGACAGACGCAATTTGTGCGTCTCCAGCCGCGCTGACGTTCCCAGTCGGGGCCACAGACCCGGCCGTAATGATACAGGTAACGAGTTGATACTCGCCGGAGCTCGTAGCGCGCCAGTTCAACAGTCCGGGCAGCTCCTTTTCTCCCGGGACCGAGGGAAGCACCGGCATTCCGGTCGCTGAATGCTTGATGTACAGGATTTGATCATTTAGTCTGATAAATACGCATTACTCTCAGAGAGGTACTCGCATGTCTGATCCGAGGGCGTCCGTCATCCAGATGATACAGCAGGGATGGAATCGTGGTGACACTACCGTGTTCACGGACAGTATCGCGGATGCTGTGACGTTCCACTACGCAGGTACACCGCGAGCGGTCACTCAGGAGCAGATGAGCGCAATCGTTCTGCAGTGGCGGGCGGCGTTCCCGGACCTGAACATGTCGATCGACGAGATAATTGCCGAGGGCGACATCATTGCAGCGAGGCTGACGATGTCTGGTACGCACCAGGGAGAATGGACCGGAACGGCTCCGACCGGTCGATCATTCACCATGGCACTGACGATGTTCTTCCGATTCGAGCATGGGAAAATGGTCGAGTTGTGGGAATCCGACGATCAGCTTGGGTTCCGGGAACAACTGGGGATAAGCCCCTTTGAGTCACACGACTCTTAGGACAATCAAAACACCGGACGATATTTGGCCCATTGATACCGGGTCATCGCGCCGATGTTGAAATCTTCCCCGCGACTCGCTACTGCCTGAAGCCAACCGAACGCCCCGATCGTTGATTGCAACAACCGGGGCGTGCACGGGTCGAGGATCATATCGCCGGCTTATCGGTGAATGTAGACTGTCGTTCCGACTGGAGCCCAGTTGTACATCCAGCCCGCATCACCAACAGGTAGATTCACACACCCTGCGCTCATCGGCGTGCCGAAATTGTTGTGCCAGTAGGCGCCGTGGATTCCATAGCCACCATCGTAGTACATGATGTATGGAACATCCGGGACGTAGTAGGAACCCTGATCGGGCGTCCACCCGCTCATATCGCCGTAGCGAAGGTGCAGGTAGGTGCGGAATGTTCCGGTTAGTGTCGGGGTTGCCGCCCTGCCAGTCGATGCAAGCGTCGAGTAGACCATCGAATCGTATTCCCAGGCGCGCACCAGCTGGTTCGTAAGGTCAACTTCAATCCACTTGCTGGCATAAGTCGGTGCTCCAGTTGGAGGTTGGATTGCCGGTGGTGTCGGTGGAGGCGGAGCCGGCACGTACCAGAGATTCGGGTGGTAATCCTCGATTCCGGAGATACGATCGACTGGTGACGTGTCGACTCCGCCAGCACCTGCATCCTGCCTGCCAAGGTGGCCGAGCAGAATCTCGTATTGGGTGCCACGGTGCTCCGGATGCCATTCAAAGCGGGCTCGCTCGAAATACTGGACGGTTCGACCATCCTCCGTGAATTCTTCAGAGATCGGGTATCCAAATACCCGCAGCTCACCGTTCCGCTCCCAGTAGGTCTTGAAGCCGAAGCTCAGACGATGCCCGGTTGCCTCGAAGAATCGCGTATCGTCGTTGTCAGATGCGGAAACTCGCTGGAATGGCGGCTCGTCACGGAGATCTTTCGTGCCATCAGCGCCGAGTCTGCGCAACAACACCTGCCATTCTGGCGCATTGTCGGCGTGAAACTCGAAAACTGCCCGTTCGAAATACTGAACGGTCAGGTTGCCTTCAGAGATCTCTTCTGTCAGTGGATAGCCAAACTGGTACAGTCCCCCATTACTTCGCCAGTAGTCCAGGAAATCGTCCCCGAGATGATGACCGGTCTGAGGGAAATAGACCTGATCCGGGCCCACCTCTGCCTGGGACGCCATTTCCGGGACACTCTCCAGCACACATGGCCCTTCAGCCGTGGAGTCCGCACCTTCAAACGAAGATTCGGCCGCCAGAGCGGGTAGTGTTGTCCCGGCAACGAACATGAACGTGATAAATAGTGCGAGAATGCGCTTCATGGCTCACTCCTTCTGTTCACATTAATATGCACATCTTGTTCAATTGATCATGCGAGCGCTGAGGCGATTATACCGATGCATGAGAGGCAGAAACGTGCACAACGGGAGAAGTGAGTTACAAAGTTGCAACGATTGATGGCATTAGCTAACGCTGGATAAGGTGGTGGTAGACCTCGATGTGACGATCGGCGATCGCCGGCCAGGTGAACTGTTTTGCGACCTCAGATGCGGTGGAACCCAGGCGATCACGGAGGGATGGCTCCCAGCGAAGCAACTGGATCGCCTCATGCAAAAAATCTGTCTCGCTGACCGGAACCGGCCAGATCGATTCTCCCGGCGCAAAGGGTGCGAGCGAGTCCCCGGGTCGGGGATCAGTGGTCACCACTGGAGTGCCTGATTGCAGTGACGCCAGCAACGTCCCACTCCGCAGGCTGGCACCACCACGCAGCGGCAGGGCAATGATATCGACCGCCGCCAGCGCCTCGGCAACGTCCTCGGGCGGCAGGTAGCCAGTCACCCGAACCGGCACTCCGGCGTTGTCCAGTCGCTTACGAATCCGGTCGTAGAAACGGCGGTTGGAGGTATCACTTGTCGGTAGCTCGCCACTGATCACTAGCAGCTCGACACCGTCCATGTCGGGACGCTCCAGCGCGTCCAGGAGATCATCTATCCCCTTGTCTGCCGTCAGAAAGCCGAAGAAGCCAACCACGAAACCAGTGGGGTTCAGTCCATGCTTCAGCAGGACGGCATCCCGATCAACCAGCCCAGCAATGGGAATATTGCTGCCAAGCGGGATCCGCCAGGTGCGGTCCTGGTACCAGCGATAACTGGTGACCTGCTGGTAGTCCCGCTCGTTCGTCAGAATGATTGCGTCACTCCCGATTGCGAGCGCCCGGTTTGCCCAGCGGCGAAGCCGGCCAGCTTTCGGGAACAGGTAGGGCCGCAGGAGATCGTGATAGGTCGTCACAATCGGCAACGGCTTCTTCCGGACACCGAGCCTGAGCGGCAAGAAGTTGATTGACGGACGCATCTGAAACGCTCCGGTCTGGTACTGGATGTGAATCAGATCAGGAGCGGTCCGCTCGATCGTTTCCCGTACCGTTTCCGGGATGCGGCCATCCCAGCGGTCGACGGTCGCAACGATGCGGTCGTCATGGTGGCCATCGGCCAGCGCATGGGAAGACGTCATAATCAGCGATTCCCAACCCTGGATTTCGAGTGAGCTGGCGAGCTTTTCCGTATAGTCCGCGATCCCGCCCCGCATAGACGGAAATTCTCCCGTGATGAAGAGCACCCGGCTATTCATGAGATTCCTCCGGAGCCCCGAACGCGGGCGGCGAAGACCCTGATATACATCCCCACGCGCTGCCAGCGCAGGCTTCTCTTGTGGCCAACGATTCCCTTGGTCATCTCGATCCCAATACGCAACAGGTAGGTCAGGAGTAGAAATAGATGCAGGCTCCAGGCGTTCGCCTTGCCGTGGAGCTGACGGTAAAGCAAAACCTTGCTTGAGTCAAAGTAGACTTGTCGTTGAGCTACATTCTGGCTGCTGCTCGCCCCCTCGTGATGTACGACCGTTGCCGCCTGTAGGTAGATGATCTTCCAGCCCTGCCGGCTCAAACGATAGCTCCACTCGACCTCTTCCGAGTACATGAAGTAGCGCTCGTCCAGCAGGCCGACAGATTCGATTGCTTCCCGGCGAGCCATCAGACAGGCACCCACGAGCCAGTCCACCTGCTGAGTTCGATCATCCGGTTTGTCAGCAAGGTAGTACCGGCGGGCAACCCGGTTGTCCGGCCAGTATTCCTGGAGAAGGGTGCTCTCCAGATAGCCAGTCAGACGGGTCGGAAAACGACGCCGGGAAGACTGGACCTGCCCATCAGGATAGATTAGTTTCGGCCCAACCAGTCCGACCTCTGGATTGGCGTCCAGATACCTGGCGAGTTGCCCGAACGCATCGCCGATCACAGTCGTGTCTGGATTGAGAAGCACGATATACCGGCCTCTGGCAGACCGCATCCCCTGATTGTTAGCGGCAGCAAAACCGACATTCTTCTTGTTCTCAATGAGCACTACTTCTGGAAAACGCCGACTGATCATGCCGGGGGTTCCATCAGTGGAAGCGTTGTCCACCACAATGATCTCGCCGGTGTGCGCGTGTGCCTCCAGCCAGGCCTCGATAGACGAGAGACAGTTGTTGAGGAGATCACTGGTGTTGTAGCTGACGATCACGACGCTGAGGTCGATCGCCGGATCTGGTTCACCAAGTGGAAGATGTAGAGTGCCGATATCGAGTGTCTCCTGTCCAGGTTGGTTTCGTCTGCTACGAACGTTTCGCCATGTCTGGAATTCGTACCAGGCCATGCTCAGAGCAAGAAGGAACCCCAGACCGCCATCGCGATAGCCATTGAGCGTAACAAAGCGTCGCCAGAACTCTCGCACCGGCCTGCCAATGATCGTCCGACGCCGGCCGGTCTCGCCGTTAACCAGATGTTGATCAGCTTGCATGTCAGCGTATCGCCGTTGAATCTGCCGGAACTCGCTGAACGAATCGAAGTTAATATGTACCATGGGCGAGTTGAGATCGACGTGGTTTCCATCGAGCTCCAGGCGCTCGTGGACCTGGATCGTCGGGTTGTATCTGCCGCGCCCGCGCCGGAACAGGCGGAGCTGGGCATCGGGCCACCAGCCACCGCCACGGAGGGTTCGTGAGCCGAACCGGTTCTCCCGGGATATCCGGAACCCTGCGATATCTTCATACGGATCATCCAGCGCCAGCCGGATCTCATCGATCAATGGGTCGGGCAGATACTCGTCGGCATCCAGAAAGAGCACCCACTCTGTATGGACCATTTCAAGGGCGGCGTTTCGCTGGCTGGCGTACCCGTCGAAATCCCGATGTCGCACCTCGGCGCCGTAGCTGGCAGCAATATCCCGCGTGCGATCCGTACTGCCGGAATCGACGACCAGAACACAGTCGGCAAGCTTGATCGCTGAGGCGAGACATGTAGCTAAATGCTGCTCCTCGTTCCACGTGAGGACCACCACGGTCAGACGCTGGCTGAGCGAGAACTCCTCATGCATGTTCTCGCTCCGATCCGCCATCCCGGTAATACGATGCGATCTCCTGGAGTTCATCGGCCGACCGGCCGCCAGACGGAATCGGCACACCGAGCCGCTTCATCATCACTCCTGCGGACATCAAGATCCCGAGCATCCGATGAAACCGTTCCGAGTGATATGCCCGGAGATATCTTGAACGGCTGCGGTGAAGCTGTGGCTGCATTCGGTCAGCCACTTGACCGGTGCTCTGCCCGCCATGATGGACTACGCGGGAGCCCGGCGCGCAGAGAATCGTCCAGCCAGCGTCCGCAATTCGCCGGCACAGATCGATTTCCTCACTATAGACGAAGTACCCGGGATCGAAGCCGCCGACATCCTCGATGACTTCCCGGCGCACCAGCATGCAGGCACCTAGCGGATGATCGATCCGGAACGGACTGAGACCATCTCCCTGCCCGTATCGGCCATTCAGGCTACTGCCGACGAGGCGGGGATGAAGTGGATACAGGTCCAGCATTGTCTGCACCAGGCCGGGAAACGCAAACCCGGCAGATTGAAACGACGAGTCCGAATTCAGCAAGACTGGCGCGACTAGCCCGACGTGGGGTGCGGCGTGCAGCGCATTCCAGAGATGTTTGAGAGCGCCGGGATGAAGTTCAGTGTCGGGATTCAGAATCAGCAGGTGCCTGCCACGACCACGCTCGATTCCGAGATTGTTCGCGGCGGCAAAACCAAGATTGTGTTCCTGCGCGAGGAGCGTGATTTCTGGATAGTTGTTCCGAACTGTGTCCTGCGTACCGTCAGATGAGGCATTGTCGACGACGATAATCTCAACGGTCAGATCTGCCAGTTCTGCGTCTTCTACAAACGTCTGGATACAGCGAACCAGCAGGTCACGCGTGTTCCAGGAGACGAT
>JBBDTL010000118.1:0-6408 GCA_040904465.1 Thermomicrobiaceae bacterium
AGCCCGAACTTCGACGATCCCGCCGACACTATCGTTCGAATCCTTCGCTTCGGTAACCGCGTTGACCATTTCCTCCGCGGCTTCCGGGTCCGGACAACGAACCAGATTCTTGTCGATCTGATCCCGATCAAACGATTGCATCTCGATACCAGCCAGTTGGCGGACAAAGGCATAGACATCCACACCGATATGCTGCAGGAGCTGCCTGGCTACTGCACCGGAGGCGACGCGTCCCCAGGTCTCCCGGGCGCTTGAACGACCACCTCCGCGGTGGTCGCGATGTCCATATTTCATCCAGTAAGTGTAATCAGCATGGCCGGGCCGGAACAGATCCCGAATTACATCGTACTTGGAAGAATCAGCATCCTTGTTGTAGGTAATCAATGAAATCGGTGCGCCTGTTGTTCGCCCTTCAAAGACACCAGACAGGATTGTGACGACGTCGCCCTCCTTCCGCGGAGACGTCACCTTGCTCTGCCCGACACGGCGCCGATCGAGATCATGCTGAATAAGTTCTTCGGAAATCTCCAGCCCTGCCGGGCAGCCGTCGATGACTGCTCCCAGCGCAGGTCCGTGTGATTCGCCCCAGGTCGTGACTCGAAAGAGCCGACCATACGTGCTCGCCATTAATCGTCCCCTTTATTGATCATCGTTCGTGCCATTCATCAATTGCTCGCTGCGCGATTGCAGCCAGTCCCCGTAGAGGTAGTAATCGTGTTTATTTGTACGGTGAAACCCATAGCGCTCATAGAGCAAGCGACTCCGTTCGTTGCGAGCCTGCGTGCTCAGCCCTATTCGTTTCGCACCGCTCTCGGCAAGCACGTAGAGGGCCCATTCTAGCGATTCCAATCCGATCCCTCGACCCCGCAGTTCCGGCCTCACAGCGATCCGATCGAGATGGCCCCAGGATCGAAACCGGGTCACACCGATATAGCTGACCAGGCGACCGGACGAATCCCAGCCACCGTAAATCTTCACCCCCCTGGCGCGCCCATAGTTCAGGAATTCGCCCTCGCTGTTCCACCAGAGCCACGGAAAAGACTCGTGGTCGATCTCGAGCAACGCCTTGAGGTCTGTTTCACGCAGCGGAACCATTTCACTGAACTTGAGCCGAAAACGTTCCGGCTTGATCACCGGCACATGTGACAACTCGTAGATCATGATGTGCTCAAGCAATTCAAAGCCTGCTCGCTCGTACGACACCGGATTTCGAGATTCCTCCTGCTCGCTAAGTAGCGCCAGTTCCAGTCCCTGGCTTCTGGCAGCTTCCGAGAATGACCGAAGCAGGGTCGACGTGCCCTCTCGTCCTGACAATTCCAGCACAGAGGCAATGTCGTTGCGATGACGCCACGGTCCCGCAATCAGATACTCACCCGTTTCCGGGACCCACTGCGAAATATCCGGATACTGAGCTACCTGGTTTCGAATGTCAGGCTTGTCGAACCGGGATGTCCACCCGGGCCGCAACCGGTGCGCTTTATCGGCAGTAATCGGCTCCGCCCGGAGCTCTGCGTCGGGTCGATCAATTTGAGATTCAGCCATATGCCATTGCCAGACCCGCGAAATGCGGCGCATCAGTCGTCAATCCAGACCGTCTCCAGCCCGAGAATACCCATCGGAGTCGTCTCAAGGCCACGAACGGTATCATCCACCAGAATGTAGTCGACAGTATGATAGAGCGGCATGACAACTGAACTTTCCAGAATGCGCTCATGTGCCTGCTGAATCAGGGATCGGCGCTCTTCCTGATTCTGTTCAACGGCCGCCTGATCGATCAGTTCGTCGACCTCGGGATCAGAGAACCTCGCGTAGTTGTCCGGGCTCTCTGAGTGGAATAGTGACTGGAGAAATGAAACAGCGTCCGGGCCATCGGCAACCCAGGAAAGGACAAACATCGCCAGGCGCCCCTCCTCCATATCAGACATGTAGTCCGCCCAGCGCAACTGCACCACTTCAACCTCGAGCTCCAGCTCCTCCTCAATAAAGTGCTTCATTGCGACCGGAATGCTTCCACCACTTGAGTAAATCGTGATCTGATCGACATCACCCGACTGACGCTCGCCAAAGCGGCTGCTCGCACGTTCAGGGTCATGACCGAACGGGAACGGACTGACCTCCGAATGGTCCATTTCTGGAGGTAGCACTCCCTGTGCAACTCGTACTCGCCCATCCAGCATGATGTTCGTGATCTGGTCACGTGGGAACGTATGCATCAGTGCTTCCCGAACTGCCGGGTCATCGAATGGCGGAATGGTGGGATTCATCAGCACAAAGCTCGTGCTGAGCAATTGCTGCTCCCGGAGATCTCCCCGTATTGGGCTTCCCTCGTACTCGACACGATCCAGCACCGAGAGACCAACATTCACCACGTCAATCTGCTCGGTCTCATACAGTTGCATCCGGCCTGTAGCTTCGGCGCCCACCCGGATTTCGACAGTAGATAGCAACGGTGGAGCCACGTACCCATCATGAGCAGACAACTCAATCTGGCGTTCAGGATCCCACTCGGTCAGCATAACCGGACCGGATCCATTCGGCTCCTGCCACCAGTTCTCACCATCCTCCGCAGCTTGCTCTGCGTCAACGATGAGAGATGATGTATTTGCCAACCGCTCCAGGAAGTCGACCACGCCGCGTTCGAGTGAGATTTCGAGCGTCAGGTCATCGACGACAGAAATCCCCGGGATATCTTCACGCTCGCCATCCATTCGTTCCCGAGCGCCTTCAATGTCATCGAGGTAGTTTCGCGAGGGAAGTTCCTCACCGTTTCCTCCAACAAGATCCGGGTCGGTGGCTCGTTCAAACGAAGAACGCACTGCGTCCGCCGTGAGCGCCGTTCCATCATGAAAGGTGACGCCATCATGAAGAATGAACCGATAGAGCCGTCCTTCGGGGGCTATTTCTATCTGTGTCGCAAGGTCGGGTACAGGTTCCAGGTTGGCGTCGAGACGCACCAGCCCGCGAAACACTTGCTTCGCCAGAAATGCAGACTCGGTATCCCGTGAGAGTGCCGGATCTATGGTTGTCGGTACATCAGTCGGCCCGGCCATCCGCAAAACCTGATTCCCAGTGCGATTCTCCGGCGGGTCTGATCGGTCACGCCCCGTCAGTATCGTCCAACCGTCTTTCTGTTCTTCCGTAACGGCCTCCGGGTCAGGTCCGGATTCCTCCGGCTGATCCGGGACGTCAACCTCGTTCGCGTCGGGGGTGGGTGTCACATTGTCGAGCGTGTCATCAGACGACAACGCGTCGCACCCGACAAGAATCACCGCAAGCATGAGCGAGGCGAGTGTGACCAACATCACGCGCCCACCAGGAATTTTCCATTGTGGTCGGCCGGATCGCACAAGATTCATACGTTGTATTGTAGCAACCGGAACGACAGCGCGACGCCGAAACGAAGGCTGAACAGCACAACGCGTTCGAATCAACGGGTCGACCGCGTTATACTCCAGCCAATTCGGCAGTCCGTCCTCAGGGGACGCTGGTTTGCGACCGTGCTCACATACAGTCTGGTGATCAATGACAGGATCATTCTCGGGGAGCAGAACTCAGCCGCCACATTCGACCCGTTCACCGGGAGCGGGCCGGGCCCGCTCCGACCGATCAAGGATGTTGGCACCCGCAAACTGGCTGTTTGTGGGGGTAGCGATTCTCCTGATCGGTGTTCTGACCTATTATCTGACGCTCACCACCCGACCGGAAATCTCTCAGATCAGTCCGGCCCCAAATTCGTCCGAGATCCCGGGAGTTGTGGAGCTGGAGGCAATGGTCACCTCTCAGCGGGATATCGAAGACGCCGAGTTGCTGATCGACGGAGATTCTGTCACGCCGATGCTCGAAGAGCAGGGCGACAACCAGTGGCGCGTTTCCCATGAGCAAGTCTTCGAGCGCGGGGAGCGAGAAGTCGTACTGAAGGTCACCGATAGCTCAGGCCGTACCGCTGAGCATAGCTGGTCATTCGAGGCTGCAGGCGATCTGATTGATCCGCGGCTGGCGCTCATGTCCCCGCCCTCTGACGTACAGGTCGGTCCAGGCCTGAACGGGGTCGTGGTGCAGTCAACTACGTTTTCCGACATCGATGAGGTGGAAATCACGTTCAACGGAGAACCCGTCACAGCGCATATTGAGGAGATCGAAGACGGGACCGAATACTCCGACAACAGCGACGTGCCTATCTATGATTGGGAGATTCGAGCCGAATCATGGCTCAGCACCGGTGACATTTCGGTGACCGCACGGGTGACTGACATCCATGGCGCCATGACAGAATCGGAATGGGAGATCGAGGTCGCGGCAGATGAGGATTCTGTCGGCGCCAGGTACTTTGATGATTCCGGCGAATACGCGATCGAACCCTTCCTGACATTCTGGAGGGAAAACGACGGCGAGACGACTGTGGGCGACCCGGTTGGTCCGCCAATTTCTGAGAGCGACGGTGAAGTGCATCAGTACTTCCGTTATGCCCGTCTCGAACTCGATACCGAGGGTGTCGTCCATCGCGGGCTCATTGGCCGGGAGCTGTTTGGGGAGCCGGAAACACCACCTGACCGGCCGCCGGGCGAAAATGCCAGGTTATTTGACCCGACTGGTCACTATGTCCAGGGAACGATACGCGACTTCTGGGAGGAGCACGGCGGGCTGTCTGCGTTCGGATATCCACTGAGCCAGGAATTCGAAACTGAAGAAGGGTATTCGCAGTACTTCGAACGCGCACTAATCGATGTAATCGTGCTCGGCAACCAGGAGATCATCGAACTCGCACCACTTGGCGAGCAGCTCTACGAAGACAGATTGCAGGAACAGTCGGAAGCAGATCAGGGCGGGGACTCGGATGAAGGCGATTCCTCATAATCTTCGCCGACGGGAAGCCCTGCCAGTATCGACGTCAGAGCCTGTTCAACACTGAGCTTCGAAGTATTGACCCGAATACTCGCTGCTTCATATGCGCACTGGAGCCGTTGTTGTTGCGTACGGTAAAGCCACTCAGGCCAGTTGTGGTCCCGACGCGCGCGAACGGATTCAAGCTCGACGTACAGAAACACCAGAACATCAGGTTCCTGGTGCTTCCAGAGTCCTGCCACACCCGAATGCTCCTGACCGACCACATATGCGTTCAGACCTCGCGAGCGAAGCTCCCTGACAATTGTCGTCTTGCCTGATGCACATCCACCGACAACGGCAATCTTCAGCATGGCAGTTATTCCCTAGCGAGCATCATCCCTGATTGGAATCGAGTACGCGATCCGTCGCACCGGTTGCTTCCCGACACCTGGTCCGAGCCTGAGCACCAGCACGGTCATATCGTCGCCCGGTCTGCCACCATCCGCTTCCACGGCATCAGCGAGAATCGCATCGGCGATATCCTGAGGGTCCACACTCGTTTGAAAGTGTTGTTCGACCGAGGATGCCAGGGTGAATTGGCTGGAACTCGTTCGTTTTCCGGCACCCGATACTCCGTCAGTCACAATAACGGCAGCGAGCCCTTCGTTACAGGGAAACTCAAGCACTCTCGGGCGGGTGTGATGATAGATCCCGATCCTTCCACCCGAGTCATCAACCTCCTGGGCATTGCCGTTTTGAACCAGCACCATGGGCACTTCGCTGTTGCGAGTGAACAGGACGGTCTTTGTGGACAAATCGACGGAAATTATGTCCAGCGCGGCCGAGACTTTTCCGGAACGATGGGCAAACAGGAAGTCATGCGTGGCCCGAGCCGCTGCGCCATCGCGTACCCCCTCATTGAGCAGTGCGACGGCTCTGCCGGCCACCAGCAGGCTCAGCGCCTTTGCGCCATGCCCGCTCCCCTGACCGTCCGCAATAACGGTCGAGAAACCTCCGCGGGGTCGCTCAATGATCTCAACAGTATCGCCACTTTCGCGGGACGCATATTTGTGGGTCTTGGCCACCGCAAGCTCTATCGTTACCGGCACTCAGACTGCTCCCTGTCGTTCGGTCTCTAGCTATACTCGGTACGGTCCGCGTAGTTTGCCCGATAATAGGCGTCGAAGTCGCCGCTGCGAATTGTGCGCCACCATTCCTGGTTCGTCCGGTACCAGTCTACCGTGGCGGCCAGCCCCTCTTCGAAGCCCCATGCAGGTTCCCATCCGAGCGAGCGAAGCTTTTCTGACGACAGCGCATATCGACGATCATGTCCCACCCGATCAGTGACATGAGCGATCAATTCCTCAGGAGCGTCAAGGTGTCTCAACACTTTGTGCGCAACAGCGAGGTTCGTGCGCTCGTCGTCGGAACCCACGTTGTACGTTTCACCTCTGGCCCCGTGGCGCAATACAGTGTCAATCCCACTGCAGTGATCGTCGACGTGCAGCCAGTGCCTCACCTGCATGCCTTCCCCGTAGATCGGAATCACTCTATTCTCAAGGATATTTGTTATCATCAGCGGAA
>JBBDTL010000119.1:0-6270 GCA_040904465.1 Thermomicrobiaceae bacterium
GACCGGGTTTCGCTTGTGGGGCATTGTCGACGAACCCCCCTTGCCCTCCCCGGATTGTTCGCTGATTTCGCCGATCTCCGTCTGGGCCATCAGGGCGAGATCTCCAGCGATCTTCTGCACGCACCCGGCGGTCAGCCCAATCGCAGAGGCAATCTCCACGATCCGGTCGCGCTCCGTGTGCCAGGGGAGATCGGGCACTGCCAGCTGGAGCTCTTCGGCGAGCCGTTGTTGCACGCGAACTCCGTCCTGACCGAGCGAGGCCAGCGTCCCGACTGCGCCACCGAACTGGATTGCCAGGGTCCGATCGCGGATGTGCCGCAGGTTGCGGAGTTGACGACAGAGCAAGGCCATCCAGCGGGCGGCTTTGAGTCCAAAGGTGATCGGGATTGCCTGCTGCTGGAGCGTTCTGCCGATCATGAGCGTCCGTCGGTGATGTTCCGCGAGATCCTGACAATGCGTCGCCAGGACAACCACTCGCTGGTCGATAACCGCGAGCGCACCCCGGATCTGCAGCATCGTGGCGGTATCGATGGCGTCCTGACTGGTGGCTCCCCAGTGCACATAGGGCCCTGCATCCTCACCGGCATGCCTAGTGAGCATTTTGACGACGGGGATTGCCAGTGTTCCGGCCGGAATCGCATCGCGGTAGAGTTGATCAAGGTCCAGGAGCGCCGTTTCGCACGCCTTCGCAATGGTGCTTGCAGTGTCCAGGGTAATGACTCCCGTGTCGGCCTGGGCCGTGGCCAAAGCTGCCTCGAACCGAAGGATGCTGCGCACATGGCTTTCACGCGAGAAGATAGCGGCCATCTGGTCAGTGGTGTACAGCACGTGATCTCTTTCGATAATTCGATCAGACGTTGAAGAACACCGTCTCGCGCTCGCCCTGCAGGACAATGTCGAATCGATAGGTCCCGTCTTGCGTGCGAGTTGCGATCAGCGTCTCTCGCCGGTGGTCGGGGACACGCTGCAGGATCGGATCTTCGTCGTTCAGCGGGTCACCTTCGAAATAGATCCGGGTGACGATGTGATTCAACAACCCGCGAGCATAGACGGTTACGCAGATATGCGGTGCTTGATGCCGCGAATTGTCGAACGGGACAGGACCCGGCTTGACCGTGCGGATCTGAAATCGGCCAGTGTCGTCGGTCCCGACTCGACCGTATCCCGTAAACTCAGACCCTCTGGAGATCTGCTCAAACAATTCACCGGTGAGATATTCGCCTTCTTCGTCCGCCTGCCAGATCTCGATCGCCGCATCTGGGACAGGTTCTGATGCCCCATCATAGACGTACCCGTGAATCACAATCGGCGTGCCGGGATACCCGGCCGGCAGGAGATCGTCCACGTGCGAATCGGCCCGCAGAAGCGTTGGATGAAAGAACGGGCCGACTGTCTGGGACGGTGTCAGACGCGGTTTCTGCTTCACGATTCCTCCGTGTGGTCGTCCTCGAACGGTGTCCCGATGGCTCCACCGAGCACGATGTCGAACCGATAGCCGAGCGCCCACTCTTCGGTTGTGACGTCGTGATCGTAACTGGCGATCAGCCGGGGCTGGGCGGCCGCGGGAACAGACTGGAGGATGGGATCGATGTCATGCAGCGGGTCATCCGGGAAATACATCTGGGTGATCAGGCGGCTTTGCGTGGTTGGCCCGAACAGGGAGAAATGAATGTGAGACGGTCTCCAAGCGTTGGGATGATTCTTCCACGGATAGGCGCCGGGGCGAATTGTCAGGAACTGGTAAACGCCGTTTTCATCCGTCAGGCAGCGCCCGATCCCCAGAAAGTTCGGATCGACCGGGGCGGGCCAGCTATCGCTTCGGTGCATGTATCTTCCCGCCGCATTGGCCTGCCAGATCTCCAGCAGCGTATTCGGTATCGGGTTGCCTGAGTTGTCATAAACTCGGCCCGTGACGCTGATCCGTTGACCGATCGCTTCCTCGCCGGTGCCGGCATTTGTCGTCAGGTCGGCATCTTCCGGGGTCACAGCGCTAACGACCGGTCCTGGCCCGGTCTGCTCCGTAATGGTTAGCGGTATATCGACCAGTGGTTGGCTCGGCGCCCGGAGGAGTGTCGAGCGATAGGCCGAATAGAGGTAAGGCGGGAAGACTTCGCGATCCCCCCGGATGATCTCCCCGATTGTGGTCTGTAGCGGTGCTTCGCTCATATCAGATGCCTCTGGTCCGCTTACGACTCACCTGGTTGAAGAATCTCCCGGGCGATCTTGAAGCCCGTGTTCGCCGCCGGAACGCCAGCATAGATCGCGACATGGTGCATCGCCTCGGCGATTTTCTCTGCCGGTACGCCGATATTCTGACTGGCCCGGACATGCAATGCAAGCTCATCGGTGCGCCCCAGTGAGGCGAGAATAGCGATAGTGATCAAGCTACGTGTTTCGCGATCAAGTGTGTCGTTCGACCAGACAGTGCCCCAGGCGTATTCGGTGATGAAGCGCTGGAAGCCGGCGTCAAAGTCGGTTTGAGACTCCAGCGACCGGTCGACGTGGACGTCGCCGAGCACTTCCCGGCGTGTTCGCATGCCCTGCTCATAGCGCGGTTCATCCATGGAGTGGCGTCCCTTCTGAAAGCCTTCGGCTTGTGTTGATGCCTACACCCAGTCGATGCCTGGCAACAGATGCTGAGACTCGGCCAGCAACTCCTGCAACGCAGCCTCGTTGTCATAGGTCGTCACTTCGGGTGTTCTCCAGTCGTTGTCGCCATTTCGGCGGATGAGGAGTCTGGTCATTCTTTGGTCCCCCAGTAGTCATTTTCAAGTTCATCAATCTTCGACTCGTCGAACATCCAGCCGTGGGTAACGAATGGAGGGGTTATGGGTATAGCTGGGCTACCTAACTGACGGCTATACCGGATCATATGTCGTGGTCGCCGCCGGCGCTTCCCGGAGATCCCATCAAGCGTGAACAGAATTTTGCAGTCAGCATCCAACGCGGTAGCAATATGAACGCAGTCCCCAGGCATTAGCCCGGGATACTGATTTCCAATTTCCTGAGCTCTCTGTGCGGTTTGAGGAGTTGGCGCGCGAAGCTCCAGCTCGGTACTGTCGAAGAGTTCCCGCATCAGCCTGCTTTGTTCATCTCGGACCGAATCCTTTATGCGACCTGATGCCCCACTGGTATCTTCGATGTATCGGACTTCAGCTATCGCGAACGTCGAGATGACGATCTCGACACCGCCGGCTTCTCGCATGGCGAGCAGGTCATCGATAACATCGTTGAATTCGGGATTGCTGTTGGCTAAATAGCTGATGAAAACTGAGGAGTCCCAGTACTGGCGTCGATATTCGGTCATTCTCCGCGCATTCGTTCGATGAATTCATCTCCGTCTTGGTCCCCGAGAATATCCGGGATTGCCCCTCTAAATTCCGAGAGTTTTCGCGAACTGCCGCGCTGGTATATCTCGATGATCTCTCGGACTGAAGTTGGAAGTCCCTGCTTATTGTAGGCGACCTTTCCTTCTACAAGTACCCGTTGGTTGAACTGACGAAGTACTTCCTGGAGTCGATCCTCGGAAAAGTAGCACTGAACGACGAGGCCAGTACCTACTTCGCGCAGGCTGAAATGAAGACCAGAGCGCTGAGAGATGGTCTCGACTGTTCCCTCAACGGACGAATACGCGCGCTGCACGCGCTTGGCGGTGATGCGCTCTCCGATGTTTGCCGACGTAATCACCAGTTCCTCATGATTTGTGGCGGAGACTCGAATAGCCTCTACGTCGTTGAGGCGCTTCAGAACGCGTGAAACGACCGCTTTTGCATCGTCGTCGTAACCCTCTGGCCAGGAGATATGTCCGGTTTCGGAAGCGTTGGATGCCGAAGCAAAGCCTTGATGAGCAAGGTCCACAACTCTAGAGAGTTGGTCCTCACTCGTGCCATTTGGCGATGTTGCCATGAAAAACGCGGTGTCACCCGCCCACTGCCAAGTCGTGTCCTTGCCCGCGACTGATCTTGACAGATGGCGTAGCAACTTTTCCACGTTCTGGAGTGTGGTTCGGTACTCGCTAGAGGAGAAGTATTCGTCTGTGTCGAGAGTAATACCGAACTTGTACACGGTTGTCATGCCACCCTCAACAGTTTAGCCTGAACAATGTGACCGCTAGATGGATTGTCAATCACGCTCCCAGTTCGTTCGTGAGGAGTCGATTATGACATTAATGAGGTGACCGCATTGAACGTACCCTTGCTCTGCCGTTAGTTTAGATTGCATCGTAGCATAGGTTTTACACCACTGGTCGATTGGTGCTTATACAAGAGAGCACACCTGAGTCATGAGCAATGCACACCGAACTGATGGAAACCCGCAGAATGAACCCCAAGTCATTCGGGTTGATAGTTGGAGCGCAGCAAAGTTCAAGTTTTGTTGGTTTCAAGAGGGGTGGATGTTTCGCGGACAGCGGGATGCAAATTGGACACTGGAAACTACTCTTGAGAGAAGGATGGAGAACAAGAAGATTCCACTTGATTTCGCTGAAGACTGGTTGCTTGCCGAGTTCAGGCGAGTAGCTGGTCGTCATCTGCAACCTCACCAGGTTCCTCAGGAACACTTGGACTGGATCGCACTGATGCAGCACTACGGTGCCCCAACGAGACTACTGGACTGCACGTATTCACCCTATGTTGCAGCGTACTTTGCTCTCGAATACGCGGCTGGAGACGCGGCGATTTGGGTGTTCGGGCAGAAGAGACTCGCAGAAGCAGCGGATAGCGTTACTGGAGATGAGCTTGATATTCCTGTTCCTGAGTTCGGGGTAACCTCAACGGAATATCATGATTTGCTGCTGGATAAAAAGCCGAAAGGGGTATTCCGAATTGATCCCTATTTTCAGACTGATCGTCTCCACATTCAACAAGGAGCTTTTCTGATCGCCGGAGATCCAACTGTCTCTTTCTGGGACAACGTTGCGCAGATGCAGGGACTCGATGTGCATAAGGCGATCTGCAAGGTAGTGATCCCATCAAGGGCACGTGCTGATGCGCTGGCGGACCTTCAACGAATGAATATCAATCGAGCAACCCTGTTTCCTGGCCTGGAGGGCTTAGCGCAGTCGATGAACCTGCGGGTCCCTGGTTCAACGGGCCAGCGAACTGATCCAATTTGGGCCTCGGCTCTAAACCTTATGCCGCCGTTCGACAAGAGTTTTTAGATCTGAGTTTGATGACCTTCTTGCTTTGATTCTGGACATTCTATCTCCTTTCTGCGGGTCGTATGATCCTCCGTGCGCCGCTCTTGGATCCGTCGGCTGGGCTTCGATCCGACTCTGATGAGGGTTCCGATGGTAATTGCGTGGATTATACCGCCTTACATTTCCAGAATGAACCGTCCGGCGCGGAGCTCATAGTGGGCGGCGATGCCCTGAGGACTCCGCGTCGCGAATCATCTGTGGAGCGCCATCCATTCTGAGAGCCTTCGGCTTGTGTTGATGACTACACCCAGTCGATGCCGACGTAGTTCTCGGCGAGCATGGTGGATGCTGAGGTCGATTTCGTGACGTACTCCAGCTCGGCAAGCTGAAGTTGGTGCTGGTAGGCATCACCGTGAGAACGGTGTAGCATCGAGGTCATCCACCAGGAGAAATGCTGCACACGCCAGACGCGGCGCAGGCAGTCGCGAGAGTAGGAGTCAAGGTGTTGTTCGTTGTCTTTGATAAGGAAAGCGGCCAGCGCGTTGGCAAGAAGGCGGGCGTCGTTGACCGCCAGGTTGAGCCCCTTGGCGCCGGTCGGCGGGACAATGTGCGCCGCGTCTCCGGCCAGAAAAAGTCGGCCGTGCTGCATGGGGTCGGCCACGTAGCTGCGCATCGTTGCTATCGTCTTCTCCAGGATCGGGCCGGACTGCAACGTCCAGCCGTCGCGGGTCTCCATCCGGGCTTGTAGTTCGCTCCAGATGCGATCCTCTGACCAGGTCTCCAGATCTTCGTCTGGCGGGACCTGCAGGTAGTAGCGGCTGATCTCTGGTGAACGCATGCTATGGAGCGCAAAGCCACGCTCGTGATAGGCGTAGATCAACTCTTCGGTTGACGGGGGAACCTGCGCCAGAATGCCGAGCCAGGCGTAGGGGTACTCGCGGGAGTATTCAGTGAGGACGCCGCCCGGAATGCTGGGCCGGCTGACTCCGTGCGAGCCATCACAGCCGGCGATGAAGTCGGCGGTGATGGTCTGACGTTCGCCGTTGTGCGTGAACGAAACCGAGGGATGAGCTGACGAGATGTCATGCAGCGTGACATCACTGGCCTCGAAGAGGATCGTCCCACCTGCATCG
>JBBDTL010000120.1:0-6087 GCA_040904465.1 Thermomicrobiaceae bacterium
CAGACGAGCTGGATATGCTCAGGGCAGAGGATGATTGCCTCTTCCCAGGTCGTGCCACGATCCGGGTCGGCAATATAGTGGACCTCATCGAATACGATGCAATCGACTTCGTCGAGATCCCAAGGCGACTGGATCAACATATTCCGGATGACCTCGGTGGTCATGACGACGATCGGCGCATCAGGGTTCTCTGAGACGTCCCCGGTCAACAGCCCGACGTTGTCCCCATAGACTCGGCGAAGATCCCGGAATTTCTGGTTTGACAGCGCCTTGATCGGCGTAGTGTACATGACCTTGCCACCGCGACGGAAGGACTCATAGACGCCGAACTCGGCGACTACGGTTTTGCCCGTGCCAGTCGGGGCAGCGACCATCACCGAGTCTCCCTGCATGAAGGTCTCGATTGCCTGTCGCTGGAATGTATCGAGACCAAAGGGGTAGAGGACTGAAAACTGGTCGATAGCGGCGTCAACTTGATCGCTTGTTAGTGCCAAATGCAGAAACTCCCTGGCGGCCAGCGCAAGGCGGTAGCGTAGAAATCATCACCGAAAGTAACATTCCCTCAATTATAGCAGCAGGTCAGATCGGCAGTCTCCCGTCCGATAAATGGTTTTGGCCCATTGCTGTGCTACGATTTTGCGTCATCGTGAGTTCGCGCTACGTCAACGGGCAGGTCGCAACGTCGATGCGAATCGGTATGCTGGCTCAGTTGCTTTCGTTCAATGAGGGATACCGCCAGGCCGGGGTCAGTCGCTACATTGAGCACTTGCTCCGCTTTCTTCCGGGTGAGCTTGACTCCGGGGACGAACTACTGGTCTACGCCGGGGATGCTGCCAGAGTGTCGGAACGGATAGATGAGCTCCCTGCGAGCCTTCAGTGGAATTGGACGAACTGGCCGACTGGCAAGGTTCCGGTCCGGATTCTCTGGGAACAACTCGCTTTTCCGGTGCTCGCGCGCTCACACAAAGCTGACCTGATTCACGGTCCGGTCAATGTGGTTCCAGTCGCCAGCGGCAAGCCTTCGATTGTGACGATCCACGACCTGGCGTTCTTGCAGTATCCGGAGCAGTACCCCGGGTTCCAGCGTCGCTACCTCACGAGAATGACGCGTGCATCGACGCATCGAGCAGATCGCGTTATCGCGGTATCGGAATTTACCGGGCGGGACGTTGCGGAACGCCTTGGTGTCCCTGAGTCGAAGATCGTCGCCGTTCCGAATGGCGTGAGCGGCGACTTCTTTCCTCGACAGGGGACGAAGGAGCTGGACTCTTTTCGGCGTGAGAAGGACCTGCCGGATGAATTCCTGCTCTTTACCGGGACATTACAGCCGCGGAAAAACGTGATCGGTTTGCTTCGAGCATATTCGCTGCTGGACAGGTCCGATCGACTGCCGCTGTACATCGTCGGAGGAACTGGATGGATGTTTTCGACGATATTTGACGAAGTGAAGCAACTCGGAATTGAAGCCGATGTACACTTTGCTGGCTATGCGGCGTCGGAGTCGCTGCCGCTCTGGTATAGTGCGGCCACGGCGTTTATCTACCCTTCGTTTTACGAGGGGTTTGGATTGCCGGTGCTTGAAGCAATGGCCTGTGGCACGCCGGTTATTACATCGAATCGAACCTCACTGCCTGAAGTGGTGGGGGATGCAGGACTACTCGTCGATCCGGATGATCCGGATGACATTGCTGCGGCGATGCGGGCGTTGCTTGCTGATTCCGATTATCGCACGGCGCTCGGCGAGACTGGTCGGATGCGAGCTCAAGGATATTCTTGGAAGCGAACAGCGCGCGAAACCGCTGCGGTGTATCGCCAGGTCCTGAGCGCATACTGATACGACTCATACGGGTGGTTCTTTTGGGGGGAGTGACGGGTGTCGAAGCGAGTGCCCACCGCCGGCAAGCGGGTCCGCGACGTCGGCGAATTCAAGCTCATTGACATTGTCACGGCAGTCGTTGCTGGTGCGCAACCTGGACGCCTTTCTCTCGGTATCGGTGACGACGCCGCAGTATGGCGTCCCAGCCCTGGTCGGCATATTGTCATGTCGACCGATACAATGATCGAGGAAGAGCACTTTCGCCTTGACTGGGGAGACTGGAAAAGTCTCGGACACAAGGCGCTCGCGGTAAATTTGAGCGATCTCGCTGCGATGGGCGCGCGACCCCGGCTGGCGCTCGTGAGCCTGGGTCTCACCGGCTCGGAGCGCGATCGGGATATCGCTGATCTCTACCGGGGAATGGTGACGCTCGGGTCCCAGTTCAAGACCGACATCGTCGGTGGAGATACGACGACGTCCGAAACGGCGGTCATGATCTCGGTCACCGTGCTTGGTGAGGCAGCCGGAGGGCCAGATTCGGTCATGAAACGGTCATCGGCGAAAGAAGGTGATCTCATCGCCGTGACGGGACCGCTCGGTCTTGCCGCCGGTGGGCTGGAAGTCCTCGATCAGGAACTCCGGACGCTGGATGGCGGTCCTGCCATGGAAGAGGCGTTCCTGCGGCCAACACCTCGGGTGCGGGAGGGCAGGATCCTGGCTCGTTCAGGAGTACGCTGTGCTATCGACCTCAGCGATGGATTGCTTGGAGACCTCCCTAAGATTTGTGCCCAGAGCGAGCTTTCGGCAGAAATTGATGAACTGAAGATTCCGGTCCCGCTTTCAATCAAGTGGGCTTTTGAGGACTGGTTCGAAGTTGCCCTTCGCGGTGGTGAAGATTATGAGCTCCTCTTCACCGCACCGGCATCCAGATTCAGACGAATCAACCAGAATTTCCGTCGCGCAGGTTTGAGGTTACCGACCGTGATTGGGCGGATGGTTTCAGCCGGAGAGCGCGAACCGGGAGTACGAATGCGCGTACCATCCGGACAGCTGGAAGAGATCGAAGCGGGCGCATTTGCTCACTGGGGATAATCCGTTCATGGTGAGCTGAGTGTTCAGGCGCATGGCGCGCACTGGAAAGGACAGTATTCACTGTGAATGATCACGATCTCTGTTTCACCTCCGCACTCCAGTTGCTCGAGCATTTCCGAAAGCGAGAGCTTTCTCCCGTCGAAGTAACCTACGCGGTGCTCAAGCAGATCGAGCGTCACGAACCCACGCTCAACGCGTTTGTCACGCAAACGCCCGAACTGGCGCTTGACCTTGCTCGCAAGGCCGAGGATTCATACGTTTCGGGAAACTATGACCAACCTCTTCTCGGGGTCCCATTCACCATCAAAGACATCACCGTAACCCGCGACATTCGTACCACTCGTGGGTCGCTGCTTTTCACGGACTATGTCCCCGACTTCGACGCGCCGCTGGTCGAGCGGATGTATGCCTCAGGCGGCGTCCTGCTGGGGAAGACAACGACCCCGGAATTCGGCTGGAAGGGAGACTCTGGCAATCGCGTTAATGGACCGGCGAGGAATCCCTGGGACCCGGGGAAGACCCCGGGGGGGTCCAGCGGGGGCGCCTCGGCAGGGGTTGCGGCCGGATTCGGGCCAATAGCCCATGGAACTGACGGTGCCGGGTCGGTACGGATTCCAGCAGCATTTTGTGGGGTGTACGGAATAAAGCCCTCATACGGTCTGATTCCGACCTATCCGCCGAGCACTGTTCCGTACCTCGCACATAACGGACCGCTCAGTCGCACCGTACGTGACGCTGCGCTGATGATGAGCGTCATGGCCGGACCTGATGCGCGGGACAAGAACTCGCTCGGTTCGACAGGCATTGACTATCTGAGCGCCTGCGACCTCCCGGTTGAAGGCCTGCGGATCGCCTGGAGCCCGGATCTGGGATATGCGCCGGTCAATCCGGAAGTTCGAGCAATCGCCGAAGAGGCTGTCAATGTATTCAGATCGCTCGGATGCCGGGTCGACGAGGTCGACCCTGGAATCCCTGACCCCTGGCCAGAGCTGGATTTGCTCTGGCAGGTTGGGCAAGCGGTCGCCTACGCGGACACCTTCGACATGGTGAAAGATCAGCTGGACCCCGGTCGGGTTCCGATTATTGAGCAGGGACTGCGTGCTGATCCGATCGCAGTGGCCAGAGCCAATGCGCACATGATGACCTATTCCGACCAGTGGCGACAGTTCATGGAGTCCTACGACCTGCTCATCACCCCGACTCTACCGGTGACCGCATTTCCAGCCGGAGATGACCATCCGGGACCGATTGAGGGCGTGGAGTCGACCTATCTTGGATGGACGAAGTTCACCTATCCGTTCAATATCACCGGGCAACCTGCCGCGACCATTCCGTGCGGGCTTGACTCAAACGGCTTGCCGGTTGGATTGCAGATTGTCGGACGCTGGCGGGACGACGCATCGGTGCTCGCCGCGTCTGCGGCGTTCGAGAAAGCGCGGCCGTGGGCGCAAATGATCCCGACAGCGATTCAGAAGCGTTGACCAACTGAATTCGATCACAGCCTGGCTCCGGCCACTCGGGCCGACGTGTGTGTGTGTGTCGCGGACCAGCAGGAGGTAATTCAGGGATGACGCCCGGTGACTCTGGTCTTCGAACAGACAGCAAGGACACGAGCCAGCAACACGAAGGAGAATACTGGGAGCCATCCGGCATCGTGACCACAATGTGGGTGTCGCTCAGTATCGTACTCGGTGTGCTGGCGTTTCTGCTTCTGGGCTTGCTGTATACGTTGCTCGGCAGACTACCTGAAAACGAGTCTGAGATTCTGAACTGGCCAGCTATCGCTGGATTAACCGTTACGATGCTCGTTGTTCACCAGTTGATTCATGTCGCGGTCGCCAGATCGATCGGCGGATCACCGCGCGTTAATGTAGACGTTGTTCAGTTGATATTTCCGGTAATCTATTGTCGAATCGCCGGGCAGCGCTTTTCACGTACCGGTTTTCTGGTCTATTTGCTGACCCCTCTTGCTCTGCCAACTGTTGTCGGAGTCATGATCATGCCGGTCGATGAGAGAATGGTCTGGATGATCATTCCACTTACCGCGAACGCTGCACTATCGCTTCGAGACCTGTGGATGGCATGGGTCGTCTGGATGCTCCCGAACGGGTCATCCGTGAAGGCCGAGCGGGACGGCCTGCAAATCTTTCGTCCGACATGAGGCGTGACCGAGCCTGCAGGGAGCGATGAGTTGACGAGCGAGATACCCGAAGACAGCAGGGATGAGGAAGTTAACTCCGCAAATGTTGAAGAGTTCAAGCCCTCGCTGGCGATCTCAATAGTCTGGAATGTGCTGGGGACCATTCTGGTATTCGTTGGGCTCCTACTTTTCAGCCTGATTTATGGCGAAATCGGGGACGGATCGCTGGCGGGATCGTCATATGTCGAATCAACCGGAGAAGAGGACGAATTTACGGTTACCGTAGGTCTCGGTGGGATGTTGCCTGTAGTTATTCTCATCGTTGGCGTGCTATTGGCACACGAAGCTATACACGGCGTGGCGTTCTGGTGGTACGGCGGCAGGCCGAAATTCGGTGCTGCGCTGGTACAGAAGATTCTCCCAGTTCTGTATTGCACAGCTCCGGGGTATCGTTTCACGCGGAGCCAATTTAGTGTCATAGTGCTAGCGCCACTGGTATTGATTAGCATGGCGGGCATCGTGATGATGCCCTTCGTCGGTTATGGGGCGTTGCTCGTTGTCCCGCTGGCGCTCAATTTTGCTGGAGCAATCGGCGATATCTGGATGTTTGGCATGTTGATGGTTCGTCCGGCAAACGTGATGATCGAAGACCTGAAAGACGGATTGCGATTTCATTATCCAGCGACGTCAGTCAGGTGAGCTATGGATAACCATCTGGATTGCCCGAGCATCGATGAGAGCCTGTACCCAGTGGTTCAGTTGCAAGCTACTCCGGGCGCGGATATGCCTATCGATTATCATTGTGTGAAACGCGGACTGGATTGACCTGAACGGGATACATGAACTACGAGCGGCCGGATCTTGATCTGATAAGTCACAGCCCACGGCAGACGCGAAATGTGGGGCTACATCTCGGGCAGATTCTCCTTCCGGGCGATGTCGTGTTGCTGTTCGGCCAGATTGGATCTGGAAAAACACAGTTGACTCAGGGAATCGCCTCCGGGCTACACGTTGATGGATACGTGCCGAGCCCGACATT
>JBBDTL010000121.1:0-6086 GCA_040904465.1 Thermomicrobiaceae bacterium
GCGAAAGCGGTAGTATTGAGCAGGACGCGGACATCGTCATGTTTATATACCGCGAAGATGCCTATGACCCTGAGACAGAGAAAAAGGGTATCGCCGAGATCATCGTTTCCAAGCATCGGAACGGTCCAACCGACACAGTGCATCTCCGATTCTTCGAGCGTACTGCGAGGTTCGCGGACCTGGAACTTTACCGCGACGCCGAGGTCTAGCACGCGACCCACGAGCACACGTATTCCTCGATAGCATTGCGACATCAGGTCGCGTCAAAGTTGGCACTGACGAGTCTGACCTGCTCACCCTCGAACTAGCGGTCTGGAGCCTTTGATTACCATGACGGCGAACGATCCAAACCAGACATTCCCGGTTCCTGCCTGGTTTCTCGAACAAGTCGCCCCACGAATCCGCGAAATGGTCGAGCTTCAGGTCATGCTTGGCGTTTTCCGTCTGCTTCAGGGGAGTTCAAAGTTCGATCGACCAATCAGTGAAACCCGACTGTTGCAGGACAGTGTGTTGCTGGAGGCGTTACGATTAGAAGGCGCAGTGAGACCGCCGGAAGACGCGATCCTCCGGGGAATCGAACTATCTGTCGCCCGAGAGAGTCTGCTGCGGTTCACCGTCAGCAGTGAGGACGAGGGTGCGACCGGATGGTTGCTCCTCGCGACTCCCGACAACCGCGTCACGCTCGAAAAATACAGGACCGGGGCGCTCGAGCCGCCGGTTGCCCATGAAAACGCGACTACAGGAACGGTTGAGCGAACCAGACCCGGCGTGTTCCAGCTCTATGAGCAGAACATCGGACTGGTCACCCCGATTATTGCTGATCGCCTGGTGGAGGCGCTGGAGCTGTATCCGCAGTCGTGGATTGAGGACGCCATCGCGGCGGCGGTGAGTTATAACAGGCGAAACTGGCGATACATTCAACGAATTCTCGAAACCTGGGCCACCGAGGGACGGAGCAATGAAACGAATAAGCGACATCAACCCGGTTCCGGAGAATTTGACCCGGAAAAACACCTCACCGGCGAATACGCCGCAATATTCCGCCGGCGACGGCGAGAGTAGCTGCCCTGTCTGCCGGGGAGCGGGCTATGTGCGGATGGATGCGCCGGTTGGTCACCCGAACTTCGGGCGCTTGATCCCGTGCGATTGCAAGATCGAGGAGCAGGAGCATCACTGGCGTCGCCAGTACGAGGAAATGAGCAATCTGGAGCGCCTGGAGGACTGGACGTTCGACACGTTCGATCCGAGCGTACCCGGTATCCGGGAAGCGTATGAGATCTGCCTTGACTACAGCGAGAATCCTGATGGCTGGATTTACCTCGTTGGAGGCTACGGTTGCGGCAAAACACATCTCGCGGCCGCGATTGCAAATTCGCTCCTGTCGCATCAGCGCATGCGCGTGCTGTTCGTCGTGGTGCCAGACTTGCTCGATCATCTCAGATCAGCGTTCGCGCCTGACCAGCCAAATACCTATGATAGCCGCTTTCAAAAAGTACGAAACGCCGATCTGCTCGTGCTCGACGATCTTGGAACCGAGAACGCGACTCCGTGGGCCAGGGAAAAGCTCTACCAGCTCATGAACCACCGCTACAATAATCGCCGTCCAACGATTGTCACATCAAACCGCAACATAGACGAACTCGATGGCAGGATCGCATCGCGACTGAGTGACGGCCGCATATGCCAGGGGATCGCCATCCGTGCGGCTGACTACCGGGTACGAAAAACCAGGATGATGAGTCGCTAAGACCGCTTGGCACAGTCTCGCTCCTTACCACACAAACTGCGTGGAGAACGCGAGAAGAATACTTCAGTACTACGATGTTCGGCACGCCAAGAATCTATACTATGTAGAAAGAGTCGAACGGAATCTGCCCAACGGGCCGAGAGGCGGAGTGGATTCCCGGCAACACTAGCGGAGCGGAAACAAGCTCGTGACACCCGTTGAGTCGAAATCAAAGCATCACAGGCCCGGCCGGGAGAATAATGCATGAGTAAGTCAACTGGCACTCGTCCTGAATTCACCGGTGCCGCGGTACTCGACCGCGTAGCATTCTGGAATCCGCTTCCCTCGACTAGCAATCTTTCTCCGGCGGCGCGCGCGCTGTTGCGAGAGGCTGACGCGAACCTGAATAGTGATCAACTCGAAAGCGCGCTGGACGCGACATTCGGGCTCAATGCGATTGAACCCGACTATGTTCCAGGCTTTATTCGAGCCGCAGAAATCCTGATCGCGACGAATCGGCGTGACCATGCTCGTCGCTTGCTGCGCTCAATCAAGCTGCAACAGGACTTTCACGATTCCGATTCATACGATCTGGAGCTCTCCAAACTTCAAACGCACGTTGATCCGGACCCAGACCGTGCGTTGGCACTGGCAAAACACATACTGGAAAAAGGCGAGGCCGGGCTGGCAACCCCATACATACCTTCAGCCATCGACAGGTTGTCCGAAGCTGGACGCTTGGAAGAGGCCGCTCAGCTTGCCGCTCAATGGGTCGACCTCAATTCGTCGTCGCCCCTCAGCATTAGCTATCTCGTGCGCTTGCAACTGACGGCTGGTGGATCAAGTGACGCACTGAAGTCGATCCGCCGGTTCCGGGATGCCTATGACGCCGACGCAGTCTGGCCTGAAAACATTGTTGTCTCCGCCCTTATTGCCATCGCATCAGACGATCTCGAGCCAAAGTGGATGGCTGCCGGTCCAGTTTGTCAGGGACTGCGCACTGGACGCCTCGATTACAAACATACGATCGAACTGCTGGAATTCCTTGGTTCGAGTATCGATTCACAACAGAGGGCATTGCTCTTTGCCGGGCTTCTCGCTCTCAACGCCAATGATCTTGATGAAGCGAGGGCAATCTTCCAGACGACCTCTGCTGAATCTCCTACCGAAATGTATCTCCGCAACGTCGCTCTAGAGAGAGTGACGCGCGCAACCGATAGTCAGACTGCTCGCTACGAGACCCTTCGCGAAGTCTGGGAATCACTGCGAGACCCGCAAGTCGCAGCTCTTGCAGAAACGGGAGAGTTGTTCGATCCTCCTGCCACGCGAAACAGGATCGGGATCGCCATCGCGCGGATTCTTCAGGAGGAAAAGTCGTATGCCGAGTCATTGAGATTCATAGACGAGCTTGTTGCTAGCGGGAGCGAGGAACAAGCTGATGCAGAGGTTATTCGCCTTCAGGCGGAAATTCTCGGCCAGTCAGGATCGCGAAACGATGCCCTGCGACACCTTGAGAATCTCGTTCAGCGCCAGGAGAAATCTCACAAGTACGCCGACGCGGTGCAAACACTGGATTCTATGATCCGGCTTATACCAGGCAATATCCACCTGCGCGCGCGATATGTTGACAACTGCCTGAAGATCGGAAAATTTGAACCGGCAATTGATCAATTGGTGATGCAGGCTCGGCTACTGCAAAAAGCAGGCAAACTCGGCGATGCTGAACCGCCGATCCACCGAGCGATCGAAGTTGCAACGATGACGAACAACTGGGAGCAAGTCAGTAAGCTTCACCGACTTCTCATCAGCTTCGCGCCGGAGGAGACCCGGCTTCGCCATGCCGCGGTTACAACCTATGTGCAGTACGGTCGGACCAGCGAAGCAATGCATCAGCTACGCGAAATCGTGCGAATTGCACGCAAGCAAAACGATCTGGACGAAGCGATCGCTGCATCTCACCAGATGCTCGCGCTTGACCCCAATGACCCGGCCACCTACCATCAGTTGGGTGAGCTGCTTATCTCTATCCAGGAGTACGGTCAGGCGGACCGCGTCTATCGCCGATTGGGTACGCTGGCTCCAGACGATACGACAGTAAAAGCCAAACGCTCAGCCATTGCGGCGCTGACACGTTCAAGACAGGCTTCTCGTTAGTTCCACCGCGCCCGAGAAGCGAAGCGACCGCGTGTTACAATTTTCAGGCCCATTCCTGGGTGAATACTGCGCTTTCGGGATGACACGATGCCGGAACTCCCATGGATATTTACAAGGCTGGACCTTCGCGCGATCGTCGATATCGTCGCGGTAGGTCTCATTATTTTTGCCGTCCTCTGGATTGCCCGCGGGAACCGTGCAACCCAGCTTATCCGTGGCCTCGCCATTCTGATCGTCGTCGTCGTCGGTGTCGCAAACATCTTCAATCTGAGCGCGCTGAACTGGATTCTCGGACATGCCGTGCCAGCGCTGATCATCGCCGTCCCGATCATTTTCCAGCCAGAGCTGCGCCGGGGCCTTGAGCAACTCGGGCGAACAATACCTGACATTTTCGGCGGAACGCGCGCCGTTCCCCAGCTTGAACGGGCGGTAGAAGAGATAACCCGGGCATCGGCGCAGTTATCTCGTCTGCGTTTCGGAGGACTGATGGTCATCGAGCGTGAGACGGGCCTGCAGGACTATGTTGATCGCGGTGTTCAACTCAATGCGATCATCACCCGCCAGCTTCTGATCAGTATCTTCTACCCGAACACGCCGTTGCATGATGGAGCGGCGATAATCCGGGCTGATCGAGTGCTGGCGGCGAGTTGCGTCCTGCCACTTAGTGACAACGTCTCCACCGGCGGCCAACTCGGCACACGCCACCGTGCTGCGATCGGTATCACTGAAGAATCTGACGCGATCGTGATCATTGTTTCTGAAGAAACGGGTCAGATATCGGTTGCCCATAGCGCCGGCCGGCTCGTGCGAAACCTGGACCAGGAACGGCTACGACGAGTGCTTCGCGCGCTCCTCAAAATCGACCAGCGTGAGCGTACCGAGCGTTCTGGCCGCCGGAGATCCGCCCGGGAGCCGTCCGACGCTCAGGATGAGGGTGAATATGAGCGAGCATAGCGCTGCCGTCTCGCGCCGCGTTCGTCAAACACTTTCCAGCATCCGTCGCTTCTTTGATACTGGGAACATCCTTCGGTTCCTGGTCTCGATGATTCTCGCCTTCGGGCTCTGGGCCTGGGTCACCTATGAAAACGATCCGGAAACGACCAGGGTGCTGGGTGGTATCACGGTGAGTCTTGAAAACGTGGAGAGGGAGCTGGAATTCGAGGGCGAGCCGCCGATTGTAGATGTGACTGTGCAGGGTCCTCAAAGCATCGTGACCCCTATGGAGCGGGACACAATTGTCGCAACAGCCGATATGGCGGAGATTGACGAACCAGGCGAACACGAGGTGGAGGTGACTGTTGAGGCACCGACAGACGTGCGAGTGCGCGATGTAGCCCCTGGTTCAATAACGGTTGAACTGAGTGAAGTGAGCTCGGACGCCAGTAGTCTGGCTCAACGTCCCGGCGCCGGAGGCGAGGTCATACGCTTTCACGGATTGCGACTCTGAGCCGGTGTTCAACTGAAATGCGACTCAACCTGATGGGTAAGCAGAATCGCCTCAGCGACCTCCCGCATCGACTTGCGAGAGTCCATGCTGGTGCGTCGCATCCTGTTGAACGCTTCGGATTCGGTAAGCCCGTGAATTTCCATTAGCGTACCTTTAGCCCGCTCGATCTTCTTGCGTGCTTCCAGTTTCTCCCGGAGCTCACCGACTTCGGATTCCATCCCCTTCAGGTCACTAAACCGCGCAAGTGCCAGTTCGATCACTGGCATGAGTTCACTTTCCCGGAACGGCTTGACCAGGTAACCCGTAACACCAGCATTCTTTGCCCGGCCGATCAGCGCGTGTTCGCTGTATGCCGTAAGCAGGACGACCGGCGCCAGTCCCTCGTCGGTGACGAACCTGGCCGCTTCGATGCCATCCATCGTTGGCATTTTTATGTCGAGTATGACCAGGTCAGGTTGGAGTTTGCGGGCAAGTTCCAGTGCAGTGCGACCATCGCTCGCTTCACCGACCACGTCGTAGCCAAGATGGGTAAGAATCTCTCGCAGGTCCATCCGGATGATTGATTCATCATCAGCGATCACTATTCGCGGGCGCCGTGCTTCATCTACCATCACCACTGACCTAACTGACAGTGACCCGACCACGGGTGCCGGGAACGGCTGGAACAATGATATAAAGAATGTATGTGGTCTGATGTCTGGTCGGGGCGAGAGGATTCGAACCTCCGACCGCCGGTACCCCATACCGGTGCGCTACCGG
>JBBDTL010000122.1:0-1038 GCA_040904465.1 Thermomicrobiaceae bacterium
AGTGTGGCAGCGACGTTCGACGAGTGCTTTACCCGGCTGGGATTATTTTCAAGGGTTCCGGCTGGTACGCAACCGATAATCGCTCGTCGACCAACGCGGGATCTACGACGAGTTCAAGTAACGGATCGTCTTCGACCAACTCGGATTCGGGAGGTTCGTCCTCTACCGAATCGAGCTCGAAAGAATCCAGTTCGAAATCCTCGACATCGGAGTCGACTTCGACGGCGGCTGACAACTAGGACTTGCACGTTAGGCAATACCTCGTGTCACTGACTTCATGCATCCACATTCGCGTCACGTCCGCCTGTACGGCTGCCGGCTAACTCGTCATCTGTCGAGTAAGCTCGGCACGCCGTTCGAACATGCTTACCGTGACGTAAGTGGATTGCAGGCAAGATGAAGGTGACAGCACACTTCTTTCATTTCTCAGCACGAAATTGGATTTCCCCGACGTTCCCAGGACCGATCGGGCGCGCTGCGCCGCGTCCAATGATGACGTCCCAACGCGGCCAGGCTGTTGGACTTGGATCTGGCTGCAATCCCCGATGTTGAGCGTTCACTTTTCCATCAACTTCGCCACTGGAGTGAATTAGATCCGAACGCTCACATTGAGAGGAACTGTGACATGGCGCTGATGATTACCAATACGATGACCGGCCAGAAGGAGCCGTTTGAGACGATCGAGTCGGGTAAGGTCACGATGTATGTGTGTGGTCCAACCGTGTACTCAGAAGCTCACATCGGACACGCCATGTCGGCGATCGTGTTCGACGTCATCAGGCGGTATCTTGAATATCGAGGCTACCAGGTCGTTCACGCTCAGAACTTTACTGACGTCGACGACAAGATCATTGCTCGAGCAAATCAGCTTGGGGTTTCGCCTGATCAACTCGCTGAGGACATCATTCTCGAATGGATGTCCCAGTCCGCCCAGCTCAACATCAAGCCAGCCACACTCTACCCGCGAGCCACCCAGGAAATTGGTACGATCATCGGCTTGATCAACCGGCTCATCGAATCCGGGCACGCCTACCATGC
>JBBDTL010000123.1:0-4829 GCA_040904465.1 Thermomicrobiaceae bacterium
GACGAGATGATCACGGGGATCATCGTGGAGACCGAGGCGTACGGTGGCGCCGAAGATCTTGCCTCCCACGCGGCATTCCGGAAGACCGGCTATGTCACCTATATGACCGGGCCGTCGGGCACGCTGTATGTCTATAAAGCGTATGGAACCTATCCCTGCCTCAACATCGTCACCGGACCCGAAGGTAAGGCCTCCGCGGTGCTCATTCGGGCGATTTCAATGCAGGCTCCAGAGCCTGACGATCGCTCCGCCAGCGGACCGGGGAGACTTGGCCGGCGTATCGAGTTGAGCACGGCACACAACGGACACGAGCTGTTGCATCCCCCCTTCTGGATTGAGCCAGGAAGCTCTGAGACCGTGGAAGTTGCAACAGGGCCGCGAGTGGGTGTCAAGCGGGGTGACGGGCGCCACTGGCGTTTTGCGATAGCCGGTCACCCAGCCGTATCTCGTCCGCGGCTTTGACACCTTCCGGAGATATGTCACCTGCCTCGCTGCTATACTCTTAACTCGTACGCCGCATCTGGATTGTTTCTGATCCGTTCCGGCCCAGTAGGGACACTCAACCGATGACGATCCATCATCTCGACACGCACACCATCGGGAAAATCGCCGCAGGCGAGGTCGTCGAACGCCCCGCTTCGGTCGTCAAGGAGCTCGTCGAGAACTCGCTCGATGCCGGGGCGACGCGGATCACAGTTGAACTCGCCCACGGCGGTCGTGAACTCATCCAGATCACCGACGACGGCGCCGGAATCCCGTTCCATGAACTCGCCATAGCCATGGAACGACATACGACGTCCAAGCTCCAGCGTTTCGATGATATGGCGAATCTCAGCTCATTCGGTTTTCGGGGCGAGGCGCTGGCCAGTATCGCCTCAGTGAGCGATTTTCAGATCGTCAGCCGAACTGCAGACGCCTCTCACGGAGGCCGCATCCGGGTACGCCACGGTTCGATTGCGCCGGTGGAGCCATCACCGGCTGCTCCAGGCACCGTCATTACTGTGCGGGATCTCTTCGCCAACGTCCCTGCTCGCCAGAAATTCTTGCGGAAAGACAGCACCGAAGTCGCTTATGTTCAGCGGGCGCTCACGGCGTGCGCGCTGGCATCACCGTCAGTCCGGTTTGACCTGATTGTCGATGGCAAACACACCCTCACGACTGACGGCTCAGGCAAGCTCGGGAATGCGCTCGTCGGCATCGTCGGAACCGAGATTGCGGCTCAGATGGTGCCGATTACGTCGTCGCCTGCGCAAGACCCGGATGACCCGGAACGCCCGAACATCGTCGTTGACGGATATATCGGGCTTCCCACCATCACCCGCGGCAACCGGCAGCAGATGTTCGTAACCGTCAACCGACGCTGGATCGATCACCGGCCGCTCAACTTTGCGATCGAACAGGCCTATCATTCACTGATCATGGCCGGTCGATTCCCGATCGCTGCGGTCGATATCCAGGTTCCACCAGAACGACTCGATGTTAACGTTCACCCCACAAAGCGCGAAGTCCGGTTTTCTGACGAGCGTCTCATATTCAAGGTACTGCAGCGTGCGGTACGCGAAACCTTGATGGTCTACACAGCGGACCAGGCAGTTCCTCAGATCACGCACAGCCCCATGAGCCGGGAAACTGCCCAGCGGCGCATGGCGCTCGCGAACCCTGCCAGTGCAGCCTCGCCGGCACCACATCAACACGAGCGGCCGATAGATCCGGCGAACCATCTCAGACCGCCAGATGACATCGTAAATCGACCGGGTGAAAACGGTGAATCGACCGCTTCAGCGCTCGGCGAGACGACGCTCCCACCGCACGAACGCGAACCAGCTAACGGTCACGCTCCGCCGAGCGAGATGCCGGTGTTACGGGTGCTGGGTCAGGTCGGCGGGAACTACATCATCGCCGAAGGCCCGGACGGAATGTATCTCGTCGACCAGCATGCAGCGCACGAGCGCGTCGTCTATGAGCGGCTGCTGACCCAGTACCAGAGTGGAAATCTGGACCAGCAGTGGCTGCTGGACGCCATAGTCGCCGAATTGACGCCTGATCAACTTTCAACACTGGAAACCTGCCGGGAAGATCTGCTCGGCCTCGGATTCGAAGTTGAGGACTTCGGAAGCAATTCAGTGGCGGTTCGGGCGATACCGGCCGTGATGCGGGGTCGCGACATCGAGAAGAACCTGCGCGTGATACTGGACGAGATAGCCAGCGGAGGCCGCGGTGATTCAATGTTCGACTCGCTAGTGATCAGTGCGGCCTGTCACTCATCTATCCGGTCAGGCCAGACTCTGACGTTGCCGGAGATGCGGGAGTTGATCGTTCAACTGGAGCGTTGCAGCTCACCTCGCGCCTGTGGACATGGACGGCCAACGATGCTGCTGATGAGTCAAGACGAACTCGCCCGGCAATTCGAACGCCGGTAACGGCACCCTCGCGTGCACTGAACTAGAAATCCCGGTGGGAATGACTTCCATGCGGATCATCATCATCCCGCAACTTGATCCAGCCATGACGAAGCGCATAGATCACGGCCTGAGTCCGGTCGTTCACTGCCAGTTTCCGAAGGATGCTCGTGATGTGGTTCTTCACCGTCTGGTCGCTGATGCTCAAAAGACGGGCGATCTCCTTGTTACTGTGGCCGTGGGCGACACAGTCGAGTATCTCGACCTCACGCGGAGTCAGTGGCGAAAAGACCGCGTTATTACCCGAATCCATCTCCGCCAGTTCCCGGAACTGATCCAGGACTCGAGAAGCGACGAACGGATGTGACAGCACGTTCTCGTTGATCAGATACTCGCCCCGGGCCACCCGTCGAATAATGTCGAGCAGGTGGCTGGAGTCGATATCTTTCGTGCAATAGGCAGCCGCTCCGGCCCGTATCGAACTGAAGAGCTGCTCGTCGTCCTCATGCATCGTCAACACCACGATTGATGCGCGCGGATGCCGTCGCTTGAGCACACGTGCCAGCTCGAGCCCACTCATCCCGGGCAGATTTATGTCGACAAGCATCACATCCGGCACGAGCGTATCAGCCTGCTGGATCGCATCGTGGCCGTCTCCAGCCTCGCCTATAACCTGCATATCGCGTTCGGCTTCAAGGCTCCACCGGATGCCGCGGCGAAATAGCGGATGGTCATCGACAATCAGAATCTGAATTGGATTCACGATGGTGCGCTCCTCATAAAATTAACGAGCACGTCGTTGGTCAACGGCGTCCTCAAGTGACCCTTCCGAGGGTTGAACTGCCATTGGGATCACCAGGCAAACCCTGCATCCGTCCCCCAGGCTGGTATCGACATCAAGCGTGGCACCGATTACCTCTGCGCGCTCCCGCATTCCGATGATGCCCGACCCGCCACGTGTTTGCACTTTGACCGCCGCCGGATCAAACCCGCGTCCATTATCGCGCACATTGATCAACACTGTCTCGTCATTATGCTGAATTGAAATCGAGCAGCGAGTCGCATGTGAGTGACGATGAATATTCTGAAGCGATTCCTGTATTACCCGGAACGCGGTTAGCTCCTGGTCCGGAGTCAGCGAAGGCGGGTTCGGCGGCAATTCCACGTTGATTTCTTCGGGGAGGAAGGTGCGGTAGGTGCTGATATAGTGTTCGACCGTTCCGATCAACCCTCGTTGGGTAAGCATGGTCGGCCTGAGGTCAAATATGAATCGACGGATCTCGGAGAGTCCATCCCGCATCGACGCCTTGATGCGTTCGACCTCATGGACGGCCGGTGCCTCGGCAGTCGCCTCGGACTGTCTCAGTGAACGCTCAATGAATTCCAGACCGATAATCGCGTTGGCCAGCACCTGCGCAGGACCGTCGTGAATCTCGCGAGAGAGACGTTTGCGCTCTTCTTCCTTGGCTCGGATCTTCGCCTGCCGCTGGGTAAGCTCCTGGGCCTCCTCAACTCCCGGCAAGCGTTCTTCAAGGGCAAACTGGTGTCGTGCAGCAGCCATCAGGTGCTCGAAATCAATGACGCCCTGATGGAGGCTGGAAACCCGACCCAGCGAATTGGTCAGTTCGTGCTGAAGCGCGCGCAATTCAGCCTCTTCTTCGGCGTGAGCCGATGACTGCTCGTCCTCCGGTGCGCTCTTGACGAGACGATCGAGCGTAATATGCTCGATCTCCCCCTGCACACGGGAACGTTCCTGCTCCAGCTCATCAAGCAGCGCTCCGAGTTGACGCGAGCTCATGCCTACTCCAGATTCAGCATTGGCTATCGTCTGTCGGACATCTGCGAGAATCGTTGAAAGGCGCTCTGGAAGCTCGTTCGGCACCGATCGCTCCACCCCACCCGCTGGCACCCGGTCGATCAATCCACGCTTTCGCGCAAGCGCTTCTGGAGGTAATCACCGAATTCCAGACTTCACGTACATTGCCAAACGGATTAACTCATCCGAGTATAACACTCCCCGTAGAATACCATAAACCTGCGTACGTATACTACTTTCCACGAATATCTTGTTGAAATACCTCGACAGTTCTCTGTGGTGAATCCCAACTGCCAGATACCAGAGCCATTCCGAAAGACGCGACTGCGATCGGAACCAGGTCGGAACTCGACAGGAATTGGAGGGGTGCAGTGCGGAACGTGGGCACAACATATTGCGAAACTCAGGCTCGCAGCGAAGAGTCACCGCAGGCATTTGATTGCCTGCTGGAGCGAACGATTCTTGAGACTAATCGACCTGCCGGACTGCACCGGCGTCGACAAGCTGGCGAATCTGATCTATTACCCGCAGCGTGCTCAGCCCTGCCGCCGCAGCGAGTTCTTCTATCGAGCGAGGACGTTCCATAAGTGGAACAAGTTGGTGATGCTCGTCGG
>JBBDTL010000123.1:4929-6003 GCA_040904465.1 Thermomicrobiaceae bacterium
TCTTCTATCGAGCGAGGACGTTCCATAAGTGGAACAAGTTGGTGATGCTCGTCGGTATCAAATGTCATCGTGTGAGCGACATCGGTGCGCTGCCATCGTGAATAGCGGTTAAACCCGGCGGACTCGGCGCTCCGGAGCTCCTCTTCCCAGCGTGCCGCACTCAATACCAGCTGTTGCGGTGACTGATTGATCCGCAGCGGAGCAACCCTGGGAACTTCGCTGACGGCCGCTTCGAATTCTCCTGTACTCCAGATAAGTACAGGATATACGAGCCGTTCGAGCTGGCGCTCGCAAAAGCAGTCCCACGCGTAGGATGAAAGAAGCGCTCGGGCAATGAGACTCAGCCCGGTCCCGTCGCCATCGCGAACAATCAAATTGAGTTGCGACGCCACCTCTTCAGTGAGCCATTCGATCTTCCGAATCTCTTCGATAAGATTCCACTGATCTGCTCCCGCGCCGCTGACCCGACCTCGGTCCACGTGAATCACATGAGTCAGTGACTCACCTCGCCAGGCCCGCACGATTCCTGTGCGACCGGAGATCTGATAGAGCTGGAGAATGTCGCCCAGTGAAAACTCTTCGAGAGAACCACGCATCAGAACCTCCCGGGCACGTCACGTATGGCGCTACTTGCTAGAACTCGGCTGAGGCTCCCTAGAATACCGGCCTCGAATATCGTTCCAGCGGACATGGACCACATCCTTGAGCATGAGAAGTCCATCAATGCCCGGCCGGACTTTGCTGCCTGAGACATGCTTCCAGACCACCGGGAGTTCATAGATGGAGTAGCCTCGCTTGCGCGCCAGGAATAGGAGCTCTACATCGAATCCGGTCACCAGCGGACCCTTGACCTCACGACCGCCCTCGGGATAAAGCACGGAGCTGGTAAACAGATCCCTGGCCACATCCCTCCGGAACCCTTTGAAGCCGCACTGGGTATCTTTGACTCCGGGTAACAACACCGCCTGTACTACGTAATTGTACAGTCTACCCATCCAGTGTCGGTGGAACGGCTCGCCCTGCCGTTACGCTCCTACCCCTTCCCGAGAGCCAATAACGACAACCCAGGCGCCT
>JBBDTL010000124.1:0-5992 GCA_040904465.1 Thermomicrobiaceae bacterium
TGCTCGACGCATCTATCGGTGATATCCCGTGGGGAAGGCCGCGATATCTCATGGGCGTCGGCTCTCCGGAGGACCTATGGGAAGCCGTGTTCCGTGGTGTCGATATGTTTGACTGTGTTCATCCTACGAGGGTAGCGCGTAGAGGTGCGCTGTTTACCCGAAATGGACGAGTGAACATAACTGCTGCCCGATACCGGCGACTCTTTCTTCCGCTTGAGGAAGAATGCGATTGCTACGCGTGCCAGAATTATTCGGCTGCCTACCTCCACCATCTGTTCCGCGCCGGTGAAATGCTTGGTCAGCGCCTGGCAACCATCCACAACATCCGATTTATGCACCGGCTTACTGAAGAAATGCGCGCTTCGATCCAGGCTGGCACATTTGCAATGGATCACGATAGATTCCTCTCCAGATACGCTCGCGTTGATGAGCGCGTTACTCGGGAGCAGCGCGTGCGCTGGCTGGAGAGTCAGGCTCGCAAGCGAGATACAAGTGGGAGGTGATCGACGTGCCGGGTGATTCCGCGGTTACCACAGTCAGGGCACTCGTTACTGGCCACGTTCAAGGGGTAGGATTTCGCCAGTTCGTGCGTAGCCGGGCCAGGGACTTCGGACTGGCCGGATGGGTGAGAAATCGAGAAGATGGAAGAAGTGTCGAGATTGAGGCAGCGGGCAAACCGGAGCGGGTACAGGAGTTTCTGAAGCGTGTTGAAGCCGGTCCACCCGGTTCGCACGTAGAGCAGGTTGATGTCGATTGGAACGTACGGACCAGTCTTCCGGAAAAGTTCGAGATCAGACGCTAGCGATCGGGACAACTCACCGCTTCGTGTTGCGTGCCTGGATACTGATGCTCGCGGGCTTTGCCGTTTTTCTTTTCATTTTTCTGATTTCATCGATAGAGGTCTACTCATATTTCCGCGATGGTACACAACCGCAAACGGCCCTGCTCGAACCGGTTAGCGGGCAGGGATTGCTGCTGCGCTCAGCGGGTGAGGAAGATTGGCGACTGGTCTCGGAAAGCGCCACCGTACGCGAGGGCGATACGATCTCAACCGGGTCAGCGACCGCAGGATGGATCACATTATTCGACCAGAGCACCGTCGAGGTTTCCGAGAATTCGCTGGTCCGGATCAAACGGATGCGAACCTCGCGATTGTTCACCGAGCGCAAGGAAATCGAGATCGAGCCATTGCGCGGAACAATCCACGTGGGTATGGCCCCGCGCGGTGAGTTCAATACGTCCTCGCTGACTGTGCCGTCTGGACCAGTCACTATCCGGATGCGGGATGAGATTCGAAGCGAACAGACAGGTTCGTTCCTCGTAGAGACGCAGCGGCTCGATCCTGGCGGCAACGAAGACGACCCAATACTTGCGGTCCGGGTGGCGGTATTGCGCGGTCAGGCTACCGTTGAAACTGACCATGCCCAGCAGACCCTTTCGACCAATGAACAGGTAGTCGTGGGCCCTGGGGGTGAACCGGGCGAGGTGACCTCTGCCAGACGCGAGCATGTTCGCAATGGCGATTTCTCGAGGGATCTTGCTGACTGGGTCGAGTATCATGGCCAGTCCGGCGATCCAGGGACCGATTCGGGAACCGTTCAGCGAGTTCCTACTGAGGGGGGCAGTGACTCCGGAGTGGCAGTCCAGTTCTCTCGATCGACCCAAACCGGTACGAGCTGGGAGACCGGCATCCAGCAGACTGTAGGCCAGTCACTTCGGGTTCATTCATCTCTCAATCTTGGCCTGGACCTGAGAATCGACGACCAGCATCCACCGGGTGGTGGAGACGAAATGACCGAGTTTCCTCTGATCGTCAAGATTAACTACGTCGATCTTCAGGGACAGAATCGAGAGTGGTGGCACGGCTTCTATGTGCACGAGAGCGTTGCTGGGCCGGTGCCGGGGGAGAGGGCGACGCGCGTTGTCCAGGGAGAATGGAGCTCAGTCAGCTTCGATCTCAGTGACCTTTCACCACTCCCGCGGCAGATCTCATCGATCCTGGTCTATAGTTCTGGTCACAATTACCGCTCATTTGTGACGAATCTCTCACTTACAAGCAGCGAGATGGGAAACTATGATGAGTACGATTAGTTGTAGTCTCGCGTACGAACGACAGCAGAGTTCGTAATGCTCTGTTCGGGAAGGCACCAATTGAATGGCCACCATATCCATTATCGGTTCCGGGTACGTCGGCCTGGTCTACGGAGCTGCGTTCGCTGACCTGGGAAATCATGTTTTCGGCGTTGATATCGACGAGAAAAAGGTCGCCCAATTACAATCAGGCGTCTGCCCGATCTTCGAACCGGGTCTCGAAGAAATGCTTCAGCGGAACATAGCGGCGGGCCGGTTGCAGTTCACTACGTCGTATGCTGACTCTGTGACCTGCTCGGACTTTGCGTTTATTTGTGTCGATACCCCATCAGCATTCAACGGTGAAGCAGACATGCGTGCCGTGCGAGGAGCCGCCGAGATGCTCGGCAAGTCGCTCCGTGGGCATACGATCATTATCAATAAGAGCACCATGCCCATCGGGTCCGGGGATATCGTCTCGTCAATCTTGACGAATACGAAGAGCCCGGACGCGACATTCGCAGTCGTGAGCAACCCGGAGTTTCTCCGCGAAGGGAATGCCGTTCGGGATGTCTTGCAGCCCAGCCGTATCGTGCTTGGCTCAGATGACCTGGACGCCTGTCAGGAAGTCGCGGAGCTCTATCGCACTCTCAACGCACCAACTGTGTTGACTGATACGCGCACTGCCGAGATGATCAAGTACGCCTCCAACGCGATTCTGGCAACGCGAATCAGTTTCGTGAATGAGATCGCTCAGATCTGCGAGGGTGTCAACGCAGATATCAGCGTGGTGAGTCAGGGGATGGGGCTCGACCCCCGGATCGGTCCACTCTTTCTCGATGCCGGCATCGGATTCGGTGGATCATGCTTCCCGAAGGACGTACGCGCCCTCGCGTACATGGCGGCGGAGGCCGGTTGTCATCCTCAGCTACTTCATGCTGTTCTGGAGATCAATCAGGATCAACGGCGCCGTTTTGTGCACAAGCTGCAGGACATTCTCGAAGACTTGAATGGCAAGCGAATCGCGATCTGGGGATTGTCCTTCAAACAGGACACTGACGACATTCGTGAATCGCCAGCGCTCGATGTCATCCGGATGCTGACGCAACGGGGCGCCGAGGTTTCGGTGTACGATCCGGCCGCGATGGAGAACACCCGAAAAGAACTCCCTGATATCTGCTACGCTGATGATCAGTACGAAGCTGTCCGGGGTGCTGATGCACTTCTTCTGCTGACGCCCTGGAATCAGTTCCGTCAGGCCAATCTGGAACGTGTTCGCGAGCTTCTGCGGGTTCCCGTCCTGCTCGACGGGCGGAACATTTATGACCCGGAAGAGGCACGAAAGCTGGGATTCGTTTATGCAGGAATCGGACGATAGATACCAGCCTATCTGGGACTCGGAAGCCGCCGGTCCGGTGGAGGTAGGGGTCGATGCAATCGAGATTGAGCGAATCGAAGGAGCCCTGAAAAAGTTCGGCGAACGATTTCTCAAGCGCATTTACACCGAGCGCGAAGGGGAGCGATACGGCAAACGGCCCGCTGAACTCGCGGCTCGATTCGCTGCCAAGGAAGCAGTCATGAAGGTTCTCGGAACGGGTGTTCGGGGGATTCGCTGGACAGACATCGAAGTGCTTCCAAATCGGCGGGGCAAGCCGATCATTCGTTTGCACGAGACCGCGGCAAACCGGGCCTGGCAGCTTGGCTTCCGCCATCTGGCAATTTCACTGACGCACAGCCGGACTGACTCGATTGCGGTGGTTGCCGCGACGAAACTGCCAGGATCCTACGGAGAGGACGATCCGAGTTGATCCCGCTGCTGAGCACCGAGCAGATCAAACAAGCCGAGGCCGCAGCCGTCAGGGCAGGCACGAGTGAATCCGAACTGATGGCTCTGGCCGGGAGCCAGATCGCTGAGAGCATTGTTGCTGAACACGAGAATCTGGCTCGGGTGCTGATACTGTGCGGCCCTGGAAAAAACGGGGGCGACGGCATCGTCGCAGGAGCGCGCCTGAAGGAGTACGGGTGCTCGGTAACTGTCTGGGCCTGGAAACGTGCCGGCGCGGGAGATGTACCGCTCGACAAAACGGCGATAGATTCCCTCGACTGGATTGAATCAGGAGATGGTCTCAGGTCGGTCATTGGTAACGCCGATCTGGTTGTGGATGCGGTGTTTGGAACTGGCAGCAGACCCGAATTGCCGGAAGATGTCAGGCACACCTTCATCGCCGTTGCTAAGGAGCGTTCCCGACGCTATCTGCCGCTCTGGGCAGTTGACAATCCGTCCGGAGTCTCCACCGAAACTGGGGAAGCTGACCACGAGACGCTGAAGGTGGACACAACAGCGGTAATCGGTCACCCGAAGGCGGGCCTCTACTGCATGCCTGCGGCCGCGCACACCGGACGGCTCACCCTGATTGATATCGGGCTGGAGTCTCCGGTGGACATCGGCGACGATGCACCCAGGCTGATCACCAGGCTCGCTGCACGGTCGCATCTACCCACCCGGCGAGCAGGGGTTCACAAGCGGTCTGCCGGAACAGTGATGGTCGTCGGTGGCGCGCCCGGCTATTACGGCGCACCAAGGCTCTCGGGAGAGGCCGCGCTCCGCTCTGGAGCGGGCCTGGTAACGATCGCCGCACCTTCGTCGATCATCGCGTCAATCGCCTCAGCCGTCCCGGAACTGACGTTTCTGCCGCTGCCAGTGGCCGAACACTCGAGCGCGGCAGCGCGTATGGCGAGTATCGTCCACGAGCGCATGAGGGCTTCTGATGCGCTGGTGATCGGTCCGGGTCTGGGAACTGATGATCCGGTGCCGGAATTTCTCTCACGTTTGCTTGGATTCAACCAGACCACGCGGGCGGCGATCGGCTTTGGAAATCAGAGCGATCCTGAGCAGCCCAATCCATTTTCGGGTAGGGCGGTGCTGGACGCGGACGCACTGAACTGGCTCTCCGGACAAGACGAATGGTGGGATCACCTGCAAGACGCTCAGTTGGTGCTCACTCCGCATTCGGGAGAGCTCGCCCGGTTACTTGAGCAGTCGCGGGATGAGATTGAGGCTGATCCCTGGGATTCCGCTCGTCGGGCTGCGACCAGGTTCGGACATGTCGTCGTTCTGAAATACGCGCACAGCGTGGTCGCTACACCGGATGGTCGGCTCTTTGTCGCGAATCAGTCGCCGCCCAGCCTGGCCACTGCGGGTACCGGGGATGTGCTCTCCGGCACTATCGGCGCGTTTCTCGCGGCCGGGCTCGATTGCAGTGCTGCAGCAATTTCCGCAATCGCTCTCGGGCTTGAGGCCGCTGCCACAGCGGAGGCACACTCGGGATCGATCGGGATCCTCGCGACCGATATCATTCGGGAGCTACCCGCGGCGAGAGAATCTATCGACCGTACACGTACACACTTTCAGTAGTTAACAGAGGGGCGAACGGACGATGGCTGTCGACACGCCGGTAAAATCGATCATGACGACGTCGCTCATAACATGTGATCAGGAAACAGACGTTGGGGAGATTGCCAGGCTGATCTGGGAGAACAATATAAGCTCGATCCCGATCGTCGAGCAGGGCAAGGTAATCGGAATGGTTACTGACTACGATCTGATTTCGCGTCACACTGAGTTTGATGGCCCGATCTATCTTCCATTCATCGATGTGTACTTTCAGGTTCCTGGAACAGGCGATCCGGAGCAGCTTCGACGGATACTGGCAACGACCGCACGCGAGTTAATGTCGTACCCCATCCTGACTGTTACGCCGGACGACAGCGTACAGGACGCGGCGACGATCATGTACGAACATCGGATCAATGCTATTCCAGTGGTCGATGAGGATGAACTGCTTGTCGGGATCATTACCCGAGCGGATATTGTCCAGATGATCGCGATCGAAGAGGCTCGATACCTGGCTCAGAGTCTGGA
>JBBDTL010000125.1:0-5878 GCA_040904465.1 Thermomicrobiaceae bacterium
TTGGAACTGTCGCTCGTCCAGCGGGGACTTGAGTCGCTGCCGCTCGGTGAGCTGCAACGGACTGTTTCCGGGCTTCTCACGTTCGATAAGTACCTCGAGCAGTTCGGTGCGAAAATCCCCACGAATGTTGATATCAAGCGGGCAGGATACGAGTACGAGGTGGTGGGGGCGCTCCGCCGGCATGATCTCACCGGCCAGGTACTGATTTCCAGCAGGAACGTCATGTCATTAAGACGAATCAAATTCCTGGCTCCGGAATCACAGATCGGCGTTTCTCGCGGCCAGGTCGTTCCGTGGCTGGATCGGGAACCGCACTCGGCCATCGCGGCGTCGATCCTCAGGCCGACCTTGATGGCTCAGCTCCCGGCTCAGGGGGCGTTGGCAATGGCTGATACTTTCATGCTGAACGACCGGCTGATTACTCCGTGGCTCGTTGACTACCTTCATGCCTGTGGCTTTCGGGTTTCCTGCTGGACCGTGAATGACCCTGAAACCGTTCGTTGGCTGATCGATACGGGAGTCGATTACATCGCCACAGACTACCCGGCTCGTGTCGTTCAGTTTCTGCGGGGATGAGTCCCTCGATGTTGCTGCGCCGAGGGGCGCGGGGAGAGCCGCGAATTGGGCATTCCGTGTAATCCTGGCTATAGACGACTGGGGTCGACGTTTTCCGGACGACGCAGACGCCCCTACGTCATGCGGAGCGGAGTGAATTTGCACTCGCCCGCCCGCTTAATGAATGTGTCTGGTCTACTGGGTATTAATTCGCAAATTCACGCAGCCGAAATGTCTTTCCACTTCAAAGCCAAGGGACAGTGGGGGAACGAGATCCTTCGACGACGCGCCGCGCATGATACCCGCTAACACGTTCACTTCCGGGGAGACGGGCAACCAGGCGGCGGCGCTGCTCAGGATGACGTAGGCGGAGGGCCCCACGATGCCGTTACGCTGTGACCATGTGCCAGCCCCCGGCCGTAATCGAAGGGGGTGTTCTTAAAAAGTCGGACGGGCGCGGGAAACGCCCGTCCAGAGTGGTGGTTGGGATGGTCTACCAGGTGTGGCACCTGGTCTACCTGGGTACCCATGATGGGTACTGAGATATTGCGCAATTCCCGCGCCACCAGTTGATTCTCTGGGTGTCAGGGAGTAGCGTCTATCGGTTCGAGACTATCCGCTCCCCGAGTCGTCCGGCGATCTCTTCGAGCAATACTCGATCGTCGTCACCGAACGCACCGACATCGTCGCCATCAACATCTATCTCGCCCAGCACTTCGCCAGTGTGCATGATCGGCACGACGACCTCGGACTTCGTATGGCCAAAGCACTGCAGATAGCGGTCATCCTTGCTTACGTCGTCAACGACGATCGATTCCGCGTGAGCGGCCGCGTAGCCGCACAGTCCGTAGCCAATCGGAATCCGGGTGTGCTCGGTTGCCTCAGGTCCTCGCCAGGCGTCGAGTACCAGGTCTGATCCTTCTACGAGATAGATGCCAACCCAGGCGTGCCAGGGCAACTCAGTGTTCAGGATTTCGCAGACGCCTTCGTTGAGCTTTGAGGGGTCATCGGTCCTGTTGAACAGCTCTTCGAATTGCTGTCGAGCGCGTGTGAACGCCTCGGTCTGGGTCTGACTGGCCATAAAATGCCTCCTTGTAACGCACTGGTTCATGTTCTGGATGAAACGGTGTTGTTGCGAAAACGCCGATCGTATCAGAGCCTAACACGCATACAGACGAACGTGGGAGGGCGTGCATTCTCCCACTGACCAAATGGTAGTCCTGGCCCCGTCAACGGGCAACAAAGTCGACACGGAGAGCCTGCACTGAGCGAAGCCGAACGTGTCGACGTCCACCAGTCAGCCCTCTAGTGAGGCGGTGCTTCGTTGTACCGCCAGGAGTAGTAATGACGACCGACATTTCCCATCTCGATCTCCCACCCAACTTCATTTCCCGGGGTGTATGTCAGAAGACGTCTCTGAAACGCTTGCACCAGCACCCACTGGAATTCGCCGCCGACGCTGGTGTAGACCCAATGCGGGTCAGTAATCGGGTGACCGACCGCGTAGAGCCAGTCGTAGTGATCGGCCTGCGATATACGGTCCCAGAACACGTCGGCAATGTTGAAACCGGTTGCGTCGTCGTAGTGGCCGTAGCTGACTCCTTCTGGGACTTCCGGCCCATGATTGATCGTTCCTCGTGCGGTTATGTGAGTCATTACCGCCTCCCCGGTGCGATCAGGCTGCCGGTTGTCCGGAATGACCGCCGAGTGCTGACGGAGGCTCGCGTATGTTGGAGCATCAGGGTTGATCGCCAGGTTGTCTCCCGCGATCGCGATCTGTGCCGGCTCACGTTCTTCGAATTGCTGGTCGCCGGTCTGAACGGCGCCTCGGATCATGTCCCGCACCAACAGGCCGTTGGTGACGAACCACTGCGATGACTGGTCTGCATCCGGGTTGTTGATCTCCATCCGGCTCTTGTCGAAGTAGGCGATCTCGCGGGTTCCTCCGGGAGAATCAGCATACGGCTCCTCTCCCGTCATGAACGTATCCGGTCCCCAGAGCCAGGAACGGTCCACCTCATCCCGATGAACCGGCGCGTCAGCTTGCGCCCAGATGTGCTGAAACGCGTCGTCCGCATTTTCGAGGCGTTCCGGAAAAGTGATCTCCGGTTCCGGTGGGATCGGCGTTGCGGGCGTCGGCGCGCCGTCGAGTGTCGGGCGAGAGCTATCCGAGGCACCGGTAGTAAACGACCAGGTTCGACTGGCGGGCTCGCCGTTGGCGGTCGCTTCAACTGTCACCTGATATGTCGTGTTGGGTTGCAATGGGTCCGTTGCCAGGACCATCATGGTGTTTCGACTCAACCAGCCGTCGCCGACGCCGGAGATGATTGGAATCTCAGATCCGTTTGCCTGCAATGTGGCCCCATGAAACTGGACTGATCCGCCCCCGTGATACTTCAACGTAATCGGGTAACCGACTGGATAGGGCGCGTTGCTGATCGGACTGGGCACCGAGCCGAGCATCTGCAACCCAACGCCGGTGGTTCCGTTGACTGGCCATGCCTGCCAGGCCGGCTCCGCTGTGTTCGACCAGTTCTGTGACCCGAGTATGATCGTTTCCATGCCGCCTGACTGGGTGGTCACCGCGCCGAATCCGACGTGGGTATAGCGCGGATCGAGCAATGTTTGCCGGTGGCTGATCGTAGCGATAGACCAGTCAACCGTTGAGACCATCGACCCGCTCAGGCCGACGTTCTCGTTGATTGAGCCCTCATATCCGAAATACGACGCCCGGTCGGACATAGTCCGTCCTGTATAGCCGGGAGCGCCCGGCGTCTGGTTGTGCAGACCGGGCATGTTACCGGAATTGAGTTCCCAGTAGTCGGAGTGCGACTGTGCGGCGTCCATGAGCGCCGGGTGCGTCTGCAGCGGTTCGATCCCGATCCAGGAGCGATAGGCATTGATGTGACCAAGTGCCTCCTGGAACTCCGCCTCGTTGGCTTCAACTTGCCGTGCAGGAGAGATCCAGTTGAAAGTGGATAGCACTAGCGCTGAAACGATGACGAGCCGGATCGTATATGTCGCGGAGCGTCTGGTGAAAAATGCGAGTCTGGACGATGCCATCAAGTCCCCCGGAATAAGAAGTGCAGTTAGACGGTCGGCGTATGTGAAGCGTATTCATTGCGTCTGGCCAGCTGTATAGACTATTCTGACTGTACGAATGCACAAGGCATTCGGCGCTTCTCAGGATAGATCAGCGACCTGGGTAGCGGCAGCCGCCCATTCGTACTGACCCGCATAGTATCGACTGAAGTTAAAGCCACGGTTAAATCCGGACCTGTCCGGAGTTCGAATGCGTAGTTACTGGGTGGACGAAACACGGATTCGCGTAACAGAGGGGAGAGGGGAAATCGTGTGGATCATTCTGATTCTGCTGGCCATACTCGTGGCCGTTGCGATAGCAATCTGGATCACCGTAAGTCTGGTCGGACTGCTGGTTACGCTGGTGGTCGCCGGGATTGTCGGCTTCATCGCTGATCGGATTGTGCCCGGCAATCTGCCATACGGGTTGCTCGGCGCGGTCGTCGCGGGGCTCGTGGGAAGCTGGATCGGTACGTTGATCCTCGGTGACTGGTGGCCAACGATTGCGGGGGTTTCATTGATACCCTCGTTGCTGGGGGCAATCCTGCTGGCGTTTCTGATCGAGTTTTTCTGGGTGCGCTCCCGGGGGCGCAGGATCTAGCCCGGCTCTGGCTGGTAAGGCGAGACCGTTGCGTTGACTCCGTTACGGTAAGTTGGTAACGTTTCGCCTGTACGAATCGAGAAACGGCGATGATGGAACCGAGTACCTGCATGTTCCAGCACAGCGAATCCGGGTAAGGTGTGAGCCGGAAGCGAACGAGCGTGTAGGGAAGATCATTCCGGAGCAGTCGTCAGAACCGGCAATGCTTGCCGCAGTAGAGATGACCGGGAGCCGCCCGATAGCGCGGTTGGGACAGAATTTTCACCTGCTTTTCGTTGAAGTTGAATCTGTCCCGCTGAGTGGGTCCAGATAGTGCAACGCTGGATCAACTGAGGTGGTACCGCGGGTTCCCCCGTCCTCAAGCGATGAGGACGGGTTTTTTATTTTGCGCACCAATCGGTAGGGGAGGGGCTTGTTCCCTCCCGGTTCAACGAAAACGAGGAGCAGCGAACGATGTTCAAATCCGTATCGTCCCGGGTCGACTTCCCGGCTGAAGAACGCAAGACGCTCGACTGGTGGTATCGAGACGGGATCGTTGAGAAATACCTGAAGCGAAACGACAACGCCGACAAGCGCTGGTCGTTTATCGATGGACCGATTACCGCCAACAATCCGATGGGCGTTCACCACGCCTGGGGACGGGCATATAAGGACTTCTACCAGCGATTCTTCACGATGCTCGGCTACAAACAGCGCTACCAGAACGGGTTCGATTGCCAGGGACTCTGGGTCGAGGTCGAAGTTGAGAAAGAGCTCGGATTCAACTCCAAGCAGGACATCGAGAACTACGGGATCGACGAGTTCGTCCAGCGCTGCAAGGAGCGGGTCTACAAGTACGCGGACATCCAGACCGAGCAGACCAAGCGGCTCGGCAACTTCATGGACTGGGACAACTCGTATTACACGATGTCCGACGAGAACAACTACACCATCTGGCACTTCCTGAAGGTCTGCCACGAGAATGGCTGGATCTATCGCGGGGAAGACGTGATGCCGTGGTGCCCACGTTGCGAGACGGGCATCTCCGAGATGGAAGCGACCGAAGGTTATCAGGAGATCACCCACCGGAGCGTCTATGTTCGCTTTCCACTAGTTGACCGCGAGAATGAATTCCTGATGGTCTGGACCACTACGCCGTGGACGCTGGCGGCCAACGTCGCAGCGGCGGTCCATCCCGATCTCACCTACGTAAAGGTGAAGCAGGATGACGCCATCTACTACCTTGCGAAAGAAGCGGTCGGAACGGCGATCCGTGGTGAGCACGAAGTGGTCGGCGAGATCAAGGGTGAGGAAATGCTCGGCTGGACCTACCAGGGACCGTTCGATGAGCTGCCGGCTGAGGCAGATGTCAGCCACAAGGTCATCCCCTGGGACGATGTCTCCGCTGCGGAAGGGACTGGCATCGTCCACCTCGCGCCGGGCGCTGGACGCGAAGACTTCGGGCTCTCGAAAGAGCACGATCTCGATATCGTTGCTCCGCTTAATGAGGACGGGACTTACCGCGACGGATTTGACTGGCTGACTGGTCAGTATGTCCATGATGTCGCCAAACCGATCATCAAGAGTCTGCGCGAGAAAAACCTGCTTTATCACGACTACGACTACAAACACCGCTACCCCACCTGTTGGCGCTGCAAGACC
>JBBDTL010000126.1:0-5844 GCA_040904465.1 Thermomicrobiaceae bacterium
CTCGCATTTCAATAGTTGACGCTTCGCGCGCCGCATGTGTTCGAAACCAAATACCTTGCGACTGGTTTCAGAACGAGACACGCAAAATCGGCGCAGGACTTGCCATACGCCACAAACGAGAATTATACCACACTATGCGTCATCACAGTGAGCACGTCAGCATCCCCGTCTGTTACGCAAACAGTGTTCTCATAGTGGGCCGAATAGCCACCACTCCGGGTGACGACTGTCCAGCCGTCGTCGAGTTGACGAGTGCCTGGTGACCCGATGTTCACCATCGGCTCAATGGCCAACGTCATACCTTTCCGCAGGCGCCGCCCCGTTCCGGGATCTCCGTAGTTCGGTACCTGCGGTGACTCGTGCATCTCCCGGCCGATGCCGTGTCCAACGTACTCCCGAACCACGTGGAAACCTTGTGCTTCTGCGTGTTTCTGGATCGCAAAGCCGACATCTCCAAGGCGGCTACCCTCCCGGACGAGTGCGACACCGGCCCAGAAGGATTCCTCAGTGACTCGGATAAGGCGGGTAGTCTCCTCGGAGACTACTCCCACCGGGAGTGTTCGTGCTGCGTCCCCGTGATACCGGTCCAGAATGACGCCGACATCTATGGAGACGATATCGCCATCCACCAGCACCCGCTCTCCCGGAATTCCGTGCACGATCTGCTCATTCACCGACGTGCAGATACTTCCAGGGAAGCCGTGATATCCGAGAAACGAGGGCACGCCCCCGCGTTTCGTGATATGAGCGTGGGCGAGCTTGTTCAATTCGCCAGTAGTTACACCGGGTTCGGTATGTTCCCGGAGGATTTCATGAACCTCAGCAACCACCTGGCCGGCCGCCCGCATCAGTTCGATCTCTCGCGGCGATTTGAGTGTCACTGTCATCAGGAACTCACTCGCGAACGCAGGCCGGAAAGGATATCGTCAGTCACCTGCTGGATCTCCTGATTTCCATCGATCTTCAGCAGAACCCCCTGCTCACGGTAGTGGTCGAGGATCGGTTCAGTCTGCTCATAGTAGATACCGAGGCGACGAGCAACTGCATCAGGCGTATCATCGCTGCGCTGATAAAGCTCACTGCCACACTCATCGCAGACTTTCGATTGCTTTGGCGGGTTAAACTCACGGTGATACGTCGCTCCGCAGTTTGAACACACGAGCCTACCCGTAAGCCTGGCCATCAGCTCATCCCGCGGAACATCGACCAGAACCACTGCCGAGATTGCCTCTCCCCGCTCCGTAAGTGCTGAGTCGAGGGCCTCAGCCTGAGCCGCATTTCGAGGAAAGCCGTCCAGCAACACCCCTTTCACGTCGGGGCGCTCCTGGAGCAACTTCTCGATATGAGCGAACAGAACCCGCACAGTAAGGTCGTCAGGAACGAGTTCGCCCTGGTCGTAGTAGCGTCGGACCTCATCACCCAGCTCGGAATCTGAACTCAGAATTGCCCGGAACAGATCGCCCGTCGCGATATGCTCCAGCCCGAGCTGGGGCGCAACCGCAGCAGCCTGGGTACCTTTCCCAGCCCCCTGCGGTCCGACGATGATGACGTAATTGACGGCATTGTCCGTCACGTACGCGCCCCTTCCCTACCGGATAAAGCCTTCGTAGTTGCGCATCATCAACTGCGCTTCGAGCTGTCGCATGGTGTCAGTCGCAACACCGACCACAATCAGTAGCGATGTTCCCCCAAGGAACAGAGCGGATACACCGGTGATCTCGGCGACCAGGAACGGCAAAACCGCCACGGTTCCGAGTGCCAGCGCACCGACCAACGTAATCCGCATCAGCACTCGTGTGAGGTACGCATCTGTATTGCGTCCTGGCCGAACACCAGGAATGAAGGCCCCCTGCCGCTGAAGGTTGTCGGCGATGTGCTGCTGCTGGAACAGAACCATCGTATAGAAGTAGGTAAACCCGACCACCATGAGGAAGTAGACGATCTGATAGATAACATTCTGCGGGTCGAATATCGTCGACATCGATCCGGCGATATCGACGACCCATTCCCGGTCCGATGTGAGGAGGAACTCGGCCACCATACCCGGAAAGACCATGATACTCACCGCGAAAATGAGCGGGATCATACCCGCTGAGTTCACTTTGAGCGGCACGTAGGTGCTTCCGCCGCCATAAACGCGACCTCGACGAACCCGCTTCGCATGTTGAACCGGAATTCGTCGCTGGCCCTCATTGAGCATCACGATTCCGACAATCGTGATGAGCCCGATTGCGATGAAGGCGACGGTCCCGATCAGGTTCTGTTGAAGCGAGTCACCACCAGCCAGCGTAGCGAGTGCTCCCGGCAAACCAGAAACGATGCCGCCGAAGATGATGATCGAGATGCCGTTGCCAATGCCGCCTTCTGTAATCAACTGGCCGAGCCAGACGAGAAAGACAGTCCCGGCAGTTAGCGTGATCAGAATGGCGATACTGCGGAGTGCCGTGTCTCCGTTGAAGACGCCGAAGTCGGCCAGCACACCAGCCTGAGACATGATCGCTGCCTGGCCGAAGCTCTGCAGGAACGCCAGCGGCACCATCAGGTAGTTCGTGTATTTGTTGATCTGCTGGCGACCCTGATTACCTTCTCGTGAAAGTTCAGTGAGACGCGGAATAATCGGCGTCATCAACTGCATGATAATCGACGCCGTGATGTATGGGTACACACCCATCGCCACGACGGAGAAGTTCGTCAACGTACTCCCGGAAAACAGATTGAGCATTCCGAGCAGCTGGTTATCCTGCAGCAACTGCGCCAGGATCTCCCGATCTACGCCGGGAACCGGAATCGTCGCAACAAACCGGAATAGCAGGAGGATTCCGAGGGTGAACAGGATTTTGGCGCGCAGGTCAGGTATCTTGAGTGCATTGACGGCCGCCTGCAGCATTACTCGATAACCTCCACCGTTCCCCCGGCAGCCTCAATCTTCGATCGAGCACTCTGGGAAAACTTGTGCGCCCGCACGGTAACGGCCTTATCGATTTCGCCTTCGCCGAGAATCTTCACCATGAACTCCGGCCCGCGGGTTATACCGCGAGATACCAGCAGCTCAGGGGTGACCGGCTCATCAGTCTCCAGCGCAGCGATCTGCTTCACGTTCACCACTTCGTACCGGGTCTTGAAGATATTGGTGAACCCGCGGCGGAACGGCATCCGCTTGAAGATAGGGTTCTGTCCACCTTCGAAGCCCGGACGGACCTTGCTCCGCGCCAACTGACCCTTGGTTCCGCGTCCGGCAGTCTTTCCCTGGCCGGCAGCGATACCGCGGCCGACACGCTTGCGTGCCTTCCGGGATCCCGCTGAGGGTTTCAAATCGTGCAATTCCATCAGTAACTACTCCCTGTGCAACGGTACGAACATCGGCCACGGCGCTAGCTTGTCGCCGAAGCGTCCCGTTTCACACCGTCGTCAGCAATATCTTCGTTCTCAATTCGAACCAGGTGCCGCACCTTATAGACCATGCCGCGGACGGATTCATTGTCTGGCTTCTCGACAGTCTGGTTCATGCGCCGGAACCCAAGCGAACGGATCGTGTCTTTCTGATCCTTGCTTCGCCCGATCGCGCTTCGGAAATACGTCAGCTTCAGCTTATCCGCCATTATCAGGACTCCTCGTTCCGCTTCGGTCGCAGTTTCTCAACAGAAACACCGCGTCGTCGCGCGACTGAATCCGCAGATTCCAGCTCGCTCAATGCCTTGATTGCGGCTCTGGTGACGTTGACCGGGTTCGCGCTGCCCAGCGACTTGGCGAGAATGTCCTGAATTCCAGCCGCTTCCACGACAGCCCGGACACCACCACCGGCCACAAGTCCGGTACCTGGAGCGGCCGGTCGCATCATGACACGGGCGCCGCCAAACTTGACTTCGATTTCGTGCGGGATGGTACGGCCCTCGAGTGGGACCGTAATCATGTTCTTCTTGGCCGCATCAACGCCCTTCCGGATGGAATCCGGAACTTCATTTGCTTTGCCAAGTCCAGCACCGACTTTACCGCGGCCATCCCCGACCACGACCATCGTGCTGAAGTTGAACCGTCGACCGCCCTGGATAACCTTGGCGACGCGGTTAATCTGTACAACGTGCTCTTGCAGTTCGCCGCCCTCATCAGACCGCGGCCGGCGTTCGCGAGTATCTGTAGCCATAGCTGTGTTCGTCTGCCTTTCCGTATCTCGCTCGGTCCGGGTCAATTAGAAAACGAGTCCGGCTTCTCGTGCCGCTTCCGCCACAGCCTTTACCCGGCCATGGAATTTATAGCCGCCGCGATCGAACACGACGGTCGAAACGCCTTTTTCCTTCGCTCGCTCGGCGACGATCCGTCCAACGACGTTTGCTTCGTGGATCCGTCGGTGGCCGTCGTTGTCGGCCGAAAAAGCCTCACGTATCGTGGGCTCGATCGTTGAAGCGGCGACAATAGTGTGTCCGGCGGTATCGTCAATAACCTGTGCGTAAGTGTGCTGGTTACTCCGGAACACGTTCAATCGTGGTCGCTCCGCTGTCCCGCTAATCCGCGCTCGCACCCTTAGATGACGACGCTTGCGTGGAGACAGCGACTTCTTGTACTGGTATCGCATGTTAGCGATTCATCCCTTCTTCTCGCAACTGCCCGCCCGGCGTACCTGTCGAAACCCTTCGACCTACCGGGTGCTGGCACTTTCGCACCTTGCGGGCGATGTTGACGGAAATCAATCTGCTCTATGCGCCGACTTTGCCAGCCTTGCCGGCCTTGCGCCGCACATGTTCGCCCTGATAGCGAATGCCCTTGCCCTTATACGGTTCCGGGGGCCGAACGCGGCGAATCCGAGCCGCCTGCTCTCCAACCAGTTGCTTGTCAATGCCGGAGATCGTCACACGGGTTGGCGACTCTTGCGAAAACTCGATTCCGGGTTCCGGCTGGACGCGAACTGGGTGCGAATAACCGACACTCAGTACCAGGGTCTTGCCTTCCGTCGCCGCGCGATAGCCAACCCCCTGGATTTCGAGATTCTTCTTGAAGCCCTGAGTGACACCCTCGATCATGTTTGCGATCAGCGTACGAGTCAGCCCGTGAAGCTGCTGAAACTTGCGCTTCTCTGATGGGCGCTGAACCTCAAGGGTGCTATTCTCCTGCTTGACGACCATCTCGGGATTGATCATCTGGTTCAGCTCGCCCTTGGGGCCTTTTACATGCACATTCCCGGGCTTGACGGTGATCTCGACACCATCTGGCACCGGAATTGGTTTGAATCCTATTCGAGACATCTTGTTCCTCCGTCAATCAGTGACCGTGGGTCTGCCGTACACTGGCGCCAGGATCCAGCCCTGTCTACCAGACGGTGCAAAGCACCTCGCCACCGATTCCGCGGCGCCGCGCTTCCTGACCAGACAACACACCCTGCGGCGTGCTGATGATCGCGGTGCCGAGGCCGTTCTTCACACGCGGCAATTCATCCTTGCCCGCATAAATCCGCAGCCCTGGCTTGGATACCCGCTTCAGTTCCCGGATCGAGTGCTTTCGATCCCGACCGTACTTCAGATCAAGTCGCAGGAGAGAGACCGGCTTGCGCTCTTCCACCCGGTAATCCCGGATGTAGCCCTCCTGCTTGAGAATCTCAGCGATGTTGACCAGCAACTTCGACGACGGCATGGTCGTCTGCGGATTGCGAGCCATCCCCGCATTGCGGATCCTCGTCAGCATATCGGCTATTGGGTCGTTAACTGTCATTTCTGTACGTCACTCCACTCAGCGAACCCTGGACTTACCAACTTGACTTCGTCACGCCCGGCAGTTTCCCGTCGTTCGCAAGTTCGCGTAAACAGATACGGCACATACCGAAATAGCGAATTAACTCACTGGGGCGACCACAGA
>JBBDTL010000127.1:0-1001 GCA_040904465.1 Thermomicrobiaceae bacterium
ATACGGCTATATCGTGCCATCCGTCAACAGTTGCCGGAGCTGATCTTCCTGGGTGCGGCGCGTCACGACGATTAGCTCATCGCCCGCTTCGATAGTTGTCTGTCCGGTCGGAATGATCAACTCCCCGTGCCTTAGAATCGCCGTGATGATCACGTCTCGCGGAAAGCGAACGTGCTGAATCTCCTGGTTGATGACGTCTGACTTGCCGGAAACCTTGACCTCGACTATTGCCAGGTCTTCGTGCTTGAGGGCGAGCAGATGGACGAAGGGCAGGTCTGGAATCTGCTGCTCGATCATGTTCATGATGACGTTGGTGTTACTTACCGTCGCATCGATACCGAGCTTGCGAAACAGCTCCTCGTTCTTTGGATTGTTCACCCGTGCGATAGCGCGTTTGACCGCGAATCGCTCCTTGGCAACCTGACAGATCACGAGATTGTCCTCGTCGTCGCCGGTAACGGCAATAACGACGTCTGCACGGGCGGCGCCCGCTTCCTGGAGTCGGGACGCTTCGGCGGCGTCACCCTGCATGATCGCGGCGCCAAATTGCTTCATGTAGATGTCGCACTTGCCCGGGTTCTTCTCCACCAGCAAGACTTCGTACCCCTCGTTGATCAGGGTCTTGGTCAGGTAAAAGCCGACTTTCCCTCCGCCGGCAACAATGATGTACATAGCGCTGTGTAGCCTTCGCTTCCCGGGCTAATCCACTCCAGTGAAATCGGTTGACAGGTTGAACTCGGGGAGTTCCTGCTCGATAACGTCCGCGACAAGCCGGGTCGGGCAGATGACGGTCAGTCCGAGGCCCTCGTACGTTTCTGCCCGGGCAGGATCGTAGACGCGCAATAGCACGTTCTCGACGTTGAATACTTTCCGGGCAATCTGCGCGGCCATGATATTCGTGTTGTCGTTGTCCGTCACAGCAATGAACGTGTCGGCTGTTTCGATGCCGGCCGATCGCTGGACGTCTTCGTCGATACCAGTACCGAGCACCACAATCGCGT
>JBBDTL010000128.1:0-5797 GCA_040904465.1 Thermomicrobiaceae bacterium
TTCCGTGGCGACGTCTTCGATTTGACTGTTTCCAGTCAGACTAAGCGCCGCTTCGGGGTCCATGAACGATACATGAGTACTACCGTTCATCTGATAGACGACGACGTTACACGGCAGTAGCACGCCGATCTCCGGTTCCGCATCAAGTGCCTTGTTTGCCAGCTGCGGAGAACACGCCCCGAGGATCACATATGGTTCCCGATCGACATCAATCTTTTCTTTGAGGGTCGCCTGAACGTCGATTGTCGTAAGTACCCCGAACCCTTCTTCTTTGAGCGCCGCGGTGACGCGCTCGATCGTTTCATTCTGGTCCCAGCGAACGGGCGTTCCAAAAGCGTAGCGGGATTGCATCTGCATCACTCGTTTCCAATCATCTGACGTTGAAAGCCAGGAAACTCAATCGTGTCTATTAGATGCATCCTCTCGAGCATGCGTTACATCATTGCGTGCGATTCAAGCGCGGCCACGAACGATGCTCTGACGCCACCATCCTGGTGCATGGTGATCGGAAGTGGCTCAGCTCGTGAATTGCGGCATGAAGCTGGCGACGTGCCCGGCAACAGCGGAGCGTGTTTCCTCCCTGCTCGGAAATCCCGGTTGGATTGAGGCATGGAGTAACGGGACACAGTGCAGAGATCGCCAATCTATTGCGACCGAAAGGAAGTTTTGCGATGGGAACCGAACGAGACCACGAGGTAGAGACTGACGATCAGAACCGCAACGAGTCCCAAGGCGATGCCCGGATCTATCTGCGCTTCGGAGCCATGATCCTCACGTCGATGGTGCTCATGTATGCGGTAATGTATATGGCCACGTGGGAGTGGAGCCATTTAAGCTGGAGCGCGAGTCGTTTGTTCATGGCTCTGGCGATGGGAGGCACGATGGGACTGGTCATGCTGGGCTGGATGCTCAACATGTACCGGAACGCCAAATGGAACATAGCGGTCGTCGCTGTGAGCCTTCTGCTCCTCGTCGGGTCCGTCTACCTGGACCGGAGTCAGTCGATGGTTGGGGACGACGCGTTCATGAGTTCGATGATTCCACACCACTCGATGGCCATAACTCGAGCCGAACGATTCAACGTGTCGGATGTACGGGTATGCGAGCTTGCGCTCGCCATCAGTGAAGCGCAGCGTCGGGAGATCTTCGAAATGGAGTGGTTGATGGACGACATCGACCAGAACGGTCCCGCCACCACTGCGGCCGAAGCTGAGGAGCGACCGGTTCCAGACTTTGAAGTCAGCCCCGACCTCCAGTGTCCGCCCGCCTAAGAGCACTGCCTGCAGGTTCGTCACGTGGAACGGCGGGTTCGGGGCAAGGTGGCGGTGATGGTTACCCGGGCCCGGATACTCTTGCCTCGGAACCATTCTTGCATAGTCGCGAGTCAGCAGGGGATGGTTGTTACCCCGTGCGCTTGTGATGCGTAATGGGCGCATGAGAAAATTCGAACGATAGAATCATTTCCGATCGTCGTTTCCGGCGACGCTATTTAGCCATCGCGCACCCGCAAAGGCGGCCGCTCCGCAGCCTCCACGGCTACCGCCGGAGTATCTGGCTCTCGAAAGGACTCCGAAGATTCAGAAGGCGCCGAACGCTAACGCCGGTCTTTTTGAAGTTGAATGCCCCTATCGACCGGTCCGCAGTCTTGATCTGCTCCGCCCCTGTACGTTCACCTTTTGGTAATCCCTGTGGCATAATCTGCTTCATCAACGCAGCGGGCTCCGTTTCATTTCCTTTATTGCGTATTTGGGAGGGGTGAGGAGGGCCGCCGTTTGTGCTGCGCAGGTCCAGGTTGACAGTCTAGTGTGGTGCACCGCCGACGGGCGGTGAGGAGGAGCCCCGGTGATCTCGAGTCAGCATCCGTATGTCTCGCCTTCGCAGCGGCGCTGGGGCGCCGTTAGCTGGTGGTTCAGCCTTGTTCTGATCGTCCCGTTTCTCGGAATCGCCTTCACGTTTGTCTGGACGCAGTTCCTCGCTGGCTCGAGCCTGGAGGGACGGGTGATCGATGCTTACACCGGTGAAGGGGTGGCCGATGCGCAGGTGCAGGCCGGCGATCGCGATACGCGCACGAGCGACGACGGTGCGTTTACGATCCGCAACACCGACTCCAGCCTCGTCACTGTTTCCAGAGATGGCTACGATTCTGCCGAGTACGAGCTCCCCGCTGACGATTCCGACGTGAGCAACCCCGAGAGCATAGAGATCGCCCTTCGCCCAACCACGATGACCGGCCAGGTCACTGAACGCGTCGAGGAGGCTCCGTTGGGCGGGGTGGTTATCGATGCTGTTTTCGATGGTGAGGTCGTTGCGTCCACCGAGAGCGATGCTGATGGTTCCTTCGTGCTCACCGATATCCCAGAGGGCGCAGAGATTCGGTTCACCTATCAGGATTACGCTGAGGTCGTAGAGCCGATTGACGATCGCACAGAGATGACCGTCTCCATGCGGCCAGGGGTTCTCAGCGGGACCGTTCTGACCGCCGACGGCGAGCCGATCGTCGACGCGTCTGTTGGTATCCATGATGCGTTGACGTTTACCGGAGAAGACGGGACGTTCCGGCTCGAGAACATCCCGGAGGACGGCGAGCTGATGTTCAAGGCGCCGGGTTACCACGCGCTGGGGCGAGTGCTCGACGATCAGATGAACATCGAGGTCACGCTGGACGAAAAGCGCGTTCGAGCGATCTATGTCACGGCCGGGGCTGTCGGGAATGAGGAGAAGTTCAATGAACTTCTCGATCTGGCGGAGAGGACCGAGATCAGCGCGATGGTCATCGACATCAAGGACAGCACCGGACAGATCTTCTACGATAGCCAGGTCGAACTGGCCAACGAGATCGGGGCGGTGAACCCACAGTACGATGTCGAGGAGATGATCAGGGAACTGAACGAGCGGGAGATCTATACGATCGCCCGCCAGGTGATCTTCGAGGATCCGAAGTTAGCCGCAGCACGCAACGATCTGGCGATTGCGAACAGCCAGGGCGGCCTCTGGCAAACCTGGAACGGTATCACCTGGCTGAACGCCTATGAAGAAGAGATCTGGGATTACAACATCGAGATCATGCTGGAAGCGGTAGAGCTCGGGTTTGACGAGGTCCAGTTTGATTACATGCGTTTCCCTTCGGACGGGCCGCTGGATCAGGCGGACTACGGCGTCGAAGAGCACAACAGTGAAACCCGTGTCGCCGCCATTGCTGGCTTTCTCCAGCGGGCGCACGAGGCGATCATCCCGACCCGGGCGTATCTCGGGGGCGACATCTTTGGTCTGACGCTCTGGGAGCTCGGCGACGGCGGCATTGGTCAGAACCTGGAGGCGATGACGCCGCATCTGGATTACATCAAGCCGATGATCTACCCTTCTCATTTTTATCCCGGTTCGATGGGCTTCGATATACCGAACGATCATCCTTATGAAGTCATTCTCTACAGCCTGCAGAACGCTGCGGAGCGAATTCCAGGCCAGGTCGATAAATTGCGTCCCTGGTTGCAGGACTTTTCGTACGGCGAAGGCAAAGAGTACGGTCCCGACGAAGTGCGGGACCAGATTCGAGCTTCGGAAGAATTTGGTGCAACAGGGTGGATGTTGTGGAGCGCCTCGAACAACTATCAAGAGGGCGCGCTGGAGCCCGCAAACGACGAGTAAAATGCGGCGCCGCGCCCGTCGATAGAACGTTGACGTCGTCGATTTACGTGCGGCCGTCATGAGCCCGAACCTGACTGCCTTGGTCGAGGCTCTGCGCCCGAAGCAGTGGACCAAAAACGCTGTCGTGTTCGCGGCGATCGTGTTTGATGGTCAGCTGTTTGAATGGGACGCTCTGGCAGTCGTCGCCATTTCGGCTCTGTTGTTCTCTCTGACAAGTAGCGCCGGCTACCTGTTCAACGATCTGCGCGATCTGGATGCTGACCGCCAGCACCCGGTGAAGCAGCACCGGCCGATCGCCGCCGGTCGACTGGATGCGAGAACGGCCTGGATCGCCATGGCGCTCATTTATGCCGTCGTGTTCCCGATTTCGTTTTTCCTCTCACCCTGGTTCGCCGGTGTGCTCCTGATCTATGTCTTGCTGATGCTGGCCTACAGTCGCTGGCTGAAGAATTTCGTCATTCTGGATGTCTTTGTTATCGCGTCGGGGTTTGTATTGCGCGTGGTTGGTGGCGCGGTTGTCGTCGATATTCCGATCTCGCCGTGGCTCTACGTCTGCACCGTGCTGCTGGCGCTGTTCATCGGTTTTGCCAAGCGCCGGCACGAGCTCAGTATTCTGGACGGTGGAGCGGCCAATCACCGGCGGAACCTGGCGAACTATTCGGTTGAGCTGCTTGATCAGTTCATCCTACTGGTCGCTGCTGCTGCGCTGATTGCGTACTCGCTGTACACGTTCGAGGCCCCGGCGTTGCCGGACGACGAGCGGATGATGTTGACGATCCCGTTTGTCGTCCACGGCATCTTTCGATACCTCTATCTGGTGCATCAAAAAGGTACTGGCGGCGCTCCGGAGCACCTTGTCCTGGAGGACAGACCTTTGCTGCTGACTGTGGTCCTCTGGGGACTGGTTTCGGTGGCGTTGTTGTACGGGCCGTAGAGTTGATATAGGCTGAATCAACTCCTGTGTACTGAACGTTGCAGAATTGCTGCATGATTGATAGACTTTAGTTCGCTCCCTTGCATCCACATGACCGTGTTTGCCGGGTGCGATGCGATCTGACCCTCTGTTGAGCTTCGGGATTCAATTCGTCATCTCATGCGTTGATATCAGAAGCGGTTGTTCGCGCAGGTTGCGAGAAGCACACCACGTTGATCAGCTGAATTCACCTCAGCGCCGGCGTGGTCAGATGATTGCGAGATAGTGCACCGGACCTGAAGCGGTGCTTGAAATTGCCCGGAGGGCAGCGAGATGATTCTGATTGTCCGGCGCCGCGGCCGACGAGAACGCGGCAAGATCCAGCAAGATATGGAAATGGCGTTTCGTTCGCTCTTCAACGGAGCCCGGACGAACGCAAGCGGCCAGATTGGCTGCTGGAGACCGCCGGTGGAGGTCTACGAGGTCGAAGATCACCTCGTAGTCACCGTAGAAATTGCCGGTGTTCGAGAAGAGAATCTGAGCGTTGAAATTGACGATTCAGTGTTGAAGATCGCGGGCAGCAGGCCGTTCCCGGAAGGGAGCCGGCGGCGCGTGTATCACCAGACGGGGATTCCGTATGGTGAATTCGAGGCGGAAGTTTTTCTGCCATTTGCGGTGGCGCTCGACGAAGTCGAGGCGTCCTACGGCAACGGTATTCTGCACGTGTACCTGCCCCGCGCCCAGGCGACACGAATCGTTCCCAGAGGCACCAGTGACCCTGCCGGAAAGCAGGAGGAGTAATCTTGATGGTTGAGCAATTTACCGATAACGAAGACCAGACGACTGATATACCTGATCCGGAGCATCTGGAGGAGGCGTCGAAGACCGAAACTCCAGAGATTATCCCGATCCTGCCGTTGCGGGGAACAGTCGTTTTCCCGATGACTCTGGTTCCGCTGGCGGCAGGTCAGGCGCGTTCGCTGCGCCTGATCGATGACGTCGTCTCGGGCGACCGGATCGTTGGGCTCGTGCTCCAGCATGACCAGGAACAGGAAGGCGCTGATCCGGGTGAGACCTATGAGATCGGCGTCGTCGCCAATATTCATCAGATGATGCGGGTGCCGGACGGAACCGTTCGGCTGGCGATCCAGGGTGTTCGCCGGATGCGAATCGTCGAATGGATCGGCGAAGAGCCATATCTGACTGCCCGGATTGAAGAGATCCCGGAGGAAGCCGACG
>JBBDTL010000129.1:0-5787 GCA_040904465.1 Thermomicrobiaceae bacterium
GGACGCCGGTCGAGCGCCAGAAGTGGCGCAATCGCTAAAAATCACCGCTGCTGACTGCCAGCGGCTCGGAGTCGTAGATCTGGTTGTCCCCGAGCCGGAAGGTGGCGCTCACCAGAATCCCGAGTTCGCGTCCGCTCTCCTTCGCGATTCGCTCCTTCGCGAGCTGAGCGATATCATAGACCGCTCACCCGAGAAGCTAGTTCGGGATCGCTATCGGAAGTTCCGGGCAATGGGTCAGCATAACACGCAATTCCGTGAGGTTGTCTCTCGGGAGGCTGGCGAGTTCGGTGACTTTGTCGGCCGTGGCTTCGACCGATTGCGCGGACGGTTACCGTTTACTGCCAGCGACGACGACGGGATGACTGGGGATGAGGCAACGGACGAGAGAGCGCGGCGCGATCCGGAGTGAATTCTGGTCTGATAGGTCGAGTCATCGATCGGGCTGGTGATGAACAGGGATCGATCCTCGCTATCAAGTCGCGGTTCAACACGATGTATACTGCCGCTTCGCCGAACCCGGATGCGATATGCCGGGCGAGCCACGACTGGCCCGGCTCTGTGGTTTGAAACGTCTGGGAAGTCAGTGAGCCGTGATTGATCTTTCGTCGCCACACCGAAAACGGGCGATCCTGATCCTCGTCGGGATCGCTGTTATCGGCTGGGTGTTCTGGGAAGCCCGCCAATCGCTCATTCCCTTCATCCTCGGCGGAGTCGCTGCCTATCTGATGGCCCCGCTCGTCAATTTGTTCGAAATCGCGTTTCCCAAACGAGGAATTCTCGCAGGTTTCGGCAGGGTCTTCGCGATTCTGCTTACCTATGCCATCTTTCTCAGTGTTCTGCTCACCGCCGGTTTTTATCTGATCCCTTCGCTAATCGAGGAGACTGTTCAGTTTATCGAGGAAGTCCCAAGGTACTGGGATCTTTCGATGCGTGAGTTCAGCGTTCTGATGACATATTACGAGGATGAGGTCCCGGACCAGTGGAAGTCGCAGATTGAAGACGCGGCCGGCTCTCTGGTCTCACAAGTGGTTTCCACTGTACAGTCGGCGCTGCAAATAACGATCGGGGCGCTGAGCTCGATTCTCGGATTTGCATCCGGCTTTGCGCTGCTTCCACTCTGGATGTTCTACGTCCTGAAGGACCGAAGCGAGGGTGCCGAGAGCTTTTACACGATGTGGCCGCGACACTGGCAAAACGACATCCGCAACGTAGTTACGCTGGTTGACCGGGTGTTCTCAGCGTACATTCGCGGGCAGATCTTCGTCAGCATCACCGTTGGGGTAGCTACCGGACTGGCGATGTGGGCTATCGGCCTGGAACCGTCGCTTGTGCTCGCGCTATTGGCCGGCGTTACCAACCTGGTGCCGATTCTCGGTCCGATCATCGCCTTTATAATCATCGCCATTGTCGCGCTGGCTACTGAACCAGACCGTATCTGGCTGGTGGCGCTCGCCTTCATCGCTATCCAGCAGCTGGAAAGCACGTTCCTTGTTCCCCGGATTCATGGACACGCAGTTCGTGTCCATCCAGCCATCGTCATGGTGCTGGTGGTCGTTGGCGGGTCGATCTGGGGGCTTTGGGGAATGATCGTCATCCTGCCTTTAGCGGCCGCATTGCGGGACGTATTTGTCTACACATATAACAGGATAGAAGTCCCGGAAGACGTCTCACCTGTGCCGTCTCCACGGATTGACGACACGTCCTGATGCAGTTGCCATTCTATTCCAGTCTCGATGAGGTATGCGACGCTGCACGCGACTGCATGGCGTGTGGACGCTCGTCGCAGAGAACGCAGGTTGTCCCGGGGTCCGGAAATCCGAACGCGAACCTCATGCTTGTCGGTGAGTATCCAAGTCAGTCGGATGATGTGACTGGTGCGCCATTCACTGGTCCGGCGGGAGACTATCTCGATCAGCTTCTGGCCGCCGCTGGAACCACCCGGGATGAGGTCTACATTACGAACATCGTGCGATGCTATTCGACCGAATCGGGCGCAACTGGTGGTCGTATCAAGCGCGCCACGAAACGCGAGCGGGAAGCCTGTGCGGTCTGGATGGATCTGGAGACGCAATTCGTCGATCCGCGGTATATTCTCGCTCTGGGTGCTCCGGCTGCTGGTTCCCTGATTGGTGAAGATTTCAGGCTGACCGAAGAACACGGAACGTGGCGGAGCAGGCCGGATGGGCGCTGGATAACCGCGACGATGCAGCCGGCCTACATCCTTCGAGTTTGTCCGCATGACCCGGGGCGGGCCGACGAGCTCCATGATCTCCTGTTAAGCGACATTCGGGCGGCCGTCGAGCTCTCTCGCTCGACGTCGCCCGAATAACTCGCCATGTCCACGTTCGGCTGACTATGGGTCTTCCAGCCGTGTGAACTGATTAGCTAGGCCTCAACAGCTCTCAGGTTGTTCAGCACGAGCTGGAACGTCAGATGCCAGAACGCGCCGTTGACGTAATTGTTCTCCTCGGTCGGCCAGTTCTCCCAATAAGTCGTGTTCATGGGAATCCGATGGTAGAACTCGTTGATCATCACTGCCGGGAGTTCCGGCAGCCAGATCTCCATCGCCCGGCGGAACTGATCCATCAGGGCATCCGTGTCCTCTGGCGATGTTACCGCCATTTCATCGACGATGGCGTCATAGTCCTCGTTGAGCCAGCGGCTGAAGTTCACCTGGTGAGCCCCTGGAACAGCCGCAGTTGCTGACTGGTAGAGCCGCAAACTGTAGTACGGGTCACCGCTAACGCTTCCGCCGTGGCCGTTGAATCCGCTCTCGAACTCACCGCGCGAAAGCAGGTCAGCCCAGTCAGGGGGCATTGAGAATTCGGCGTCGATGCCACCGCGGCGAAGTTGCTCGGAGACGACGGGACCAAGGAGCTGGCGGCCCGCCGCGCCCATCATTTCGAGACTCAGAACCTCACCGTCCCGTTCCCAGAATCCGTCTCCATTCTTCTCAAAACCGGCTTCCTGGAGCAGCTCATCGGCTCGCTCAGGGTTGTACTCGTTCGGGTCCCACTCCTCGAGAAGGTCTTCAACGTGTTCGACAAACGGAACCAGGGCTGGATAGGAAGGCAGGAACAATGGGAAGAGACTTCCCGCGCCGTTCTCCGCCACATCGACTATCTGCTGACGATCCAGATAGTAGCTTACTGCCCAGCGGAGATTCACTTCCTCCCAGGGCTCCCACTCGTGGTTGAGGAACAGTCCCATCGGCCACCAGTCGACATAGCCGAACGGCGACTCGCGTCCGCTGTGGGTGATAAGCGCCGGATTCTGATCCAGGATCAGTTCCATCGTTGCAGGAGTAAGCCCGGATGAGAAGTCGATCTGGTTGGTGAGGTGAGCCTGCGCCGTCTGGTCTTCGCCGCCGAAAGGAAGATAGATGATGCGTTCCATTTCTGGCATGCGGTCGACGAGCCCGTGCTCGACTGCCCACCAGGAATCGCGTCGGTCGATGACCTTCTGTTCAGGCGATGAGAAGACGACCCGCCACGGTGAAGTCGTGACCGGGAGGTCGGCATCGACATCGAATGCGGTGTAGATGTCCCATTCCACATCTTCGTAGATGTGCTTCGGCACGATATAAACCCCGATATCGAATCGGTACGTCATCAGGAAGAAGAACCGGGGAGATGGGACTATAAAGTCCACGACCACCTCGGTATCGCTGACTGCTTCGGCCTGCTCGACGACCTGCTGGACGTCAACGCCCCAGCGCACGGTTGACCCGAGCTCTTTGAGGCTGTTGATGGTGAAAGCAACATCCTCGGCGCTGAACGGTTCGCCGTCGCTCCACTCGATTCCCTCGCGCACCCGGATCGTCAGTTGCGTAAAGTCATCGTTGTACTCGTACCCTTCAGCCAGCCAGAGGATCTCCTCGTCGGCAAAGGCGCTGTAGAACGCCAGGGGTTCGTAGATAATCCCCGAGCCATTCTGGTGATTCCCGCCAATGGCGTAGGGATTCCAGATTTCATGATCAACGAACCGGCCCTCAACGCCCGACCATCGCATGAGCAGCGTTCGGTTTCGAGCTACTTCTGGGACTCCTTCCACATCTGGAACTTCGGCATCACCCTCATCGTCGGCCGTTTCATCCATTGCTTCGTCTTCGTCGTCCGATTCGTCTTCGTCGACTTCCTCCTCATCGGAGTCATCTTCTTCAGTGGCGTCGTCGCCATCGTCGTCCGACTCTTCTGCGCCGGCTTCGGGCTCCTCGTCATCGCTACAGGCTGCGAGCAATCCAGCGAACGCCGGCAGTGCGAGTCCTGCTACCATCGCCCGCTTCAGGAGCTCTCGACGGCCCAATTGGTGACTCAGAACCCTTCCGAAAGAATCGTCGTTGGCACGATCATCCTCCATGGACATCCTCCACTCATTTCTGTTGTGCCGACCGATAAGTTGGTGATTGAGATCAGATTACGCGATTCGATTCCAGAAGTCAATACTTGTGTACACATTGTGCGGCAACACAATTATCCAGTTTCCTGTGACGGAATTCACACGTATGGCAATTGTGAGTGATAGGCTGGTAGCAGCGCCGCTGCCCTCAAGCACGTGTTAAACACACGCGGAGGCTACGATTTGCATCGCTGATTCTGACTGGAGAGGCGGCGAACAATGTAGAGACCTGGCCAGTTGCCCGCGCCAGGTCTTCGCATCGGCTGAGAGCTAGTCGAGGTAACTGTCCAGCGATTCCGCGAGACCCAGACCCTCTGGACGAGCTCGAAGATGTGGAAAGAGGATGACTTCGCGGATGTTCTGCTGGTCAGTAAACAGCATGACCAGGCGGTCGACACCGAGCCCGAATCCGCCTGTAGGGGGCATGCCGTGCATCAACGCATTGACATAATCTTCGTCGATCGGCATCGCATCCTGGTCGCCTGCTTCGCGATCACGGACTTGCTCCAGGAATCGCGAGAGTTGATCCAGAGGGTCGTTGAGCTCGGTAAACGCGTTACCCGCCTCGACCCCGGCGATAAACGGTTGAAACCGCTCCACGACCTCCGGATTATTCGGGCTGCGCTTTGCGAGCGGAGAAAGAGACACCGGATAGTCAATCAGGAACGTTGGCTGAATCAGCTTTGGCCGGACGAACGTTTTCATTAGCTCGTCGATAATTCGCGGCCAGACATCCGAGGGCTCGACATCGGCGCCGAGTTTTCTGGCTTCATCGTAGAGCTGCTTCTGGTCCCTCACTTCGAGATAGTCGATTCCCGTTTCATTCAGGAGCGCTTCTCGTAGCGTCAATCGGGGCCACGGTGGAGTCAGGTCGATCTCATGTCCGGCATACGTGAACGTGGTCCGTCCGAGCGCTTCTTCCGCGCAGTAAACGATCATCTGCTCGGTGAGCTCCATGACATCGTTATAGTCGGCGTAGGCGACGTAGAACTCGATCATGGTGAATTCGGGAGAGTGCCGGACGTCGATCCCTTCATTGCGGAAGTCCTTGCAGATTTCGTACACACGCTCAAACCCTCCGACGATCAGGCGCTTGAGATATAGCTCGTCAGCGATTCGCAAGTAAAAGGTCTGGTCCAGCGTGTGGTAGTGGGAGGTAAAGGGCCTCGCCGCCGCCCCGCCGTAGAGTGGCTGCAGGGTCGGCGTTTCCACTTCCATAAATCCACGCGAATCCAGGAAACGTCTCATCGCGCTGACGATCCTCGATCGTTTGACGAAAATGTCGCGAACCTCGTCGTTCGAGATCAAATCTGCGTAGCGCTGCCGGTAGCGTGTCTCGACGTCGGCAAGGCCATGCCATTTTTCCGGTGGTGGGGTGAGTGCTTTCGA
>JBBDTL010000130.1:0-5738 GCA_040904465.1 Thermomicrobiaceae bacterium
TTGCCGTTTCCGCCCCGGTTTCTGCCTCCCGGACGCCTGCGTGGTGGTCGAGCGGCGCCAGCTCCTGCCGCTGCGGCTCCGGCACCAGCGCCCCCCGCTGCCGCACCGGCCATCATTCGGGTTGCCCCGGCGCCAGCGGGCGCTTCGCCCCGGCTCAGTGACTCAAGCGCTGATGCAAGTTCACCCGCGCTACCGAACCGGTCAGCAGGGTCCTTGGCAAGAGCTATCCCGACAAAATCATCGATCTCTGGGGGAAGTTGGGAGTTGAGTCCAGTGGGCGGGGGAGGCGTAGCGCTAACGTGCTGCATCGCAACGCCCACCGGGGAATCGGCGTCAAACGGAATGGTTTTCGTCAGCATTTCGTAGAGGACGACACCGGTCGAATAGACGTCGGACGATGGGGTGGCCGGCTCTCCGCGTGCCTGTTCTGGCGACACATAGTGGACAGTCCCCATCCCCGTGCCTGCCTCGGTCAGGCTGCTGTCGCTCATCCCTTTTGCGATGCCGAAATCCACCACTTTGACGTTGCCGTTGTTGTCCACAAGTATGTTCTGCGGTTTGATATCGCGGTGAACCAGGCCGCGCTGGTGGGCGTAGTCCAGGCCATCTGCAATTTGACGAATGACAAACGCGGCGCCATCAACTGTAAATGGTCCCTGTCGCCGGATCAGCTCCTTGAGATTAGGCCCTTCGATGTGCTCCATGACAATGTAGCGGACATCCGAGTCCTCGCCGACGTCATACACGTTCACCACGTTTGGGTGCGAAAGCCGGGCAGCGGATTGTGCTTCCCGGTCAAATCGGGCCAGGAAATTTTCGTCTGAACCGTACTGATCGCGCAACAATTTGACCGCGACGTCGCGGTTAAGCACGAGATCATAGCCACGGTAAACTACCGCCATACCGCCTTCACCGACGAGCTCGTCCAGGCGGTAACGGTCGTTCAACGTCCTTGTCTGCACGGGCCGGAGCCTCCTGACTCACGATTCTCGGGGTGAGCGCCACTCACTGACGATGAAGTCAGATCGGGACAGCGATTACGGACTTCCCGCGTTGACAATCGTACTATTCGAGCGCGGCGGATAATAGGCCCGTTCCGATGGTAGTCGCGGGGCGCGAAGCAATCCCGACGATGGTCTGACAACCTGATTGGCCCGCTGTGGCAGCCAGAGATCGTTCCGTGGACCGGCTTTCAAGGAGATTCATGCTTGACACCGATCTGCTGCGATCTAGACTTAGCAGGTATGGGGGCGGGTGCGAACATGCCTGCGGTTGATCAATACGCAATTGTGGAAATGGGGGCCGAGCCGATGGCAATCAAAGTGGTAATCCCGGCGCAACTTCGCCAGTACACGCAAGATCAGTCGTCCATTGAGGTGGACGGAAACACGGTGGGCGAAGTGCTTACTGCTGTCGATCAGGAGTTTCCCGGTATTCAGGAGCGTATCTGCGAGCCAGACGGCCGGATCCGCCGGTTCGTGAATGTGTTCGTCAACGGTGACGATGTCCGGGCGCTTAATGGCACCGATACACCTGTCAAGGACGGAGACGAACTGGGGATCATCCCGGCGGTGGCGGGTGGATTTCGATAGATTCATTGGTTGAAGGAACTCGAACGAGCGAAGGGCGGCCAGCAGAGCCGCCCTTCTGCTGTGTTCGCCTTGTTTGATACAGGCTAGTCGCCAGCGATCGGCAACGCGCAGGAAATCTGGTAGTCCATGTCCTTTACCTGACTAGCGTCCAGGTGAGCATGTTCCCCGCACGCAGGACATTCGGCATCCCGCCCGACTCTCAGGACTCGAAAACTTGATTCGAGTGCGTCGAAGGTGAGCAGTCTGCCGATCAGTGGGTCGCCCTGACCCAGAATCAACTTGATGACTTCCGTTGCCTGAAGAACACCGATAACGCCCGGGAGCACGCCCAGGACACCAGCAGCGTCTCAGGTAGGCGCCAGATCGGCTGGCGGAGGTTCAGGGAACATGCATCGATAGCACGGACCCTCCCCTGGCTTATAAACGGTGACCTGGCCTTCAAAACGGAAAATGCTGCCGTCGACGATCGGCTTATCAAGCACGACACAGGCGTCATTCAGCAGATAGCGGGTTGCGAAATTGTCGGCACCGTTTACGACAATATCGTAGTCCGCTACCAGGTCGAGCACGTTGTCGGCGTTGAGTCGCTCCTGGATGCCTACGACCTCGACGTCGGAGTTAAGCTGGTTGATGAACGTCCTGGCTGACTCTGTCTTCGGCTCGCCGACTCGCGCAGTCGAATGGAGGATTTGGCGCTGCAGATTGCTGAGATCGACTTCGTCCGAATCAACGATGCCGATCTTGCCGACCCCCGCAGCGGCCAGATAGAGCGCTGCCGGTGACCCCAGTCCTCCGGCGCCGATCATCAACACCTTTGCATCCAGCAGTTTCCCCTGGCCGCCTTCACCGACTTCCGGGATAAGGAAATGCCGGCTATAGCGCTGCCGTTGATCCGGGGTCCATTGACGTGGAATATCAAAACGATATCCGGCATCTTTCCATGATCCGAATCCGCCAGAGACCGAGATCGCGTTCTCATATCCCAGTTGCTGAAGCGCCTGTGCGGCGAAGATCGAGCGAACGCCCCCGGCGCAATAGAGGTAAACCGGTTGGTCTTTTTCCGGCACTTGCTCCTCAATGCGCATTTCCAGAAATCCGCGAGGGATAAATCGAGCACCGGGAACATGGCCCTGTTCCCATTCGTCCCGCTCTCGTACGTCAATCACGATCGGTTTCGAACTGGTTGATTCGATCGCCGCTTTCAAGGCGTGAACATCGACTTCGTCGACGTTCTGACGTACGGTTTCAAAGAGTTGATCGTACTTTCTTGCCATCATCATGCTCCGGACAATTGCGATCTCGAATATCGTGTCAAATCCTACAACACGGCGGGGGTTGGCTCCATTCCGGTAGACGCTAACCCGATACACCGATAAACGTATGAACGAGACCCAATGCGGGATTCAAGAACCCGGGCGAGGGAAGGAAAGGGAATTAACGTGTCAGAAGCGAAGCGAGTGAATACCACGACCGATCACGGATGTTTCGGCTGTGGAGTACAGAACGAGCTGGGACTTCAGCTCGCGTTCTATCGAGCTGAAGACGGCGTCTACGCGACGTTCGTGCCCCGAACTGAGCATGAAGGCTATACCCGCATGACTCACGGCGGTATCGTATCTACAGTTCTGGATGAGGCGATGAGCTGGGCTGTCATCGATTCGGGAAGGCTGGCCGTTACCGCGCGGATGTCCGTCGATTTTCGCCGCCCGGTGCCATCCGGCTCGCCGCTCACGATCACCGGCAAAGTAACGCGGGATCGCGGTAGGGCCGTGGAAACGAGCGGCGAGATTATCTCCCAGACAGGAGAATTGCTAGCATCTTCGACCGGGCTGTTCGTTCGAGTCTCGGAAGCGCAGCAACGGGAGTGGGAAGCGACTTATATGCTTGCTCGAAACGAGTAGCATAGCAAATCAGCTTGTCCCGTCGGGTGGCCTGCGTACCCATCGTTTGCGCTGATTGGAATACGTCCAGTCTTCGCTTTCCAGTTTCTCTCGCCACAAATCGAAATACCCGGTCACGTCGGCGTCTAGAGTATCTGCGGCACTGAGAATAAGTGCTTCAGCGGTGCCTGGCACGACCGGCGCGCCATACTCGTGCTCTCCATGATGGCTGATTATTGGGTGCAGAACATCGGCCAGCGGGATAGCGCCCTCGTATTCAATCTCAGCAGCGACATGTTCGACGAGCATTGTTCCGCGAATGATATGGCCGATCAGGCGTTCGTATTCGCCCGGCTGCCGGCTCTCAGGCGTATCGTACGCGTCCCATTTGCCGATGTCGTGCAGCATGGCCGAAGCAATCAGCAGGTCACGATTGACCCGTTCACCATATATGTCGGCTGCGTTCAGGCAGACACGGACTACGTGGAGTGTGTGTTCCAGCAATCCACCGCGGTATGCGCCGTGGAACCGAATCGCTGCCGGTGCGGTCCAGAACCCCGGCGCGGCCTCCAGACATTTCTCCACGAGGATACACAGGTCATCATCATCGATCATTTCGATGATCCCGGTGAACTCGTCCACGAGATCGTCAACCTGGCGGTAGGTTGACGGCAGATACCCGGCGACATCGTCCCCGGTGGGCCGGAGTGTGAACGCCTTGATTTGTGGGGTTCCCTGGAATTCACCTGCTTCGCCCTCGACGACGACGACCATCGGACATTCGAATACCGATCCCGGATCGGCATCCCACATGACTCCGCCAATGATCGTGGATGTCTCATCCCGGAATTCAAGCTGAAAGAACGGTTTCCCCTGTCGGGTCCGGCGAATCTGGCAACTCCAGAGGCAGGCAATACCATGGACCCGGTCGCCAGGGACGAGCTCTGAGAACACAAGCGGCACTGGTCCGATCATTCCAATTTCCCTCTCTGTGTCAGCGGGTTGTTCTGAACGCCTGTTGGGAGGAGTGGAAGGTCAGTCAGCATTCACGGGCTCCGGCCGAATTCTGGCGATTGACGCCGCGACGAGCCCCTGAAATGGTTTGAGATGTTCTGGATGAACCTTGAACATCATCTCTGGATGCCACTGGAGCCCGAGGAACCAGGTACTTGCCGGCCGGTCGACTGCTTCGATGGTCCCGTCTGCTGCGCGTCCGACGACGACCAGTTCGTCGGCAACGTCTCTCAACGCCTGATGATGGAACGAGTTTGTCTCGATTTCCTCCGCCCCGAAGACGTCATGAAGTCGTGAGTCTGGTTCAACGGTTACGCGATGGGATTTATCCGGCGCCGTATAACCGGCAACATGCTGCCGATGTTCGATCTGATCGCTGAACTCGCCGGCGATGTCCTGAATGAGGGTGCCACCGAGTGCAACGTTGGCAACCTGAATTCCCCGGCAGATACAGAGAATCGGCATGTCGCGCGCGAGTGCTGCCGCAAAGAGGTCGAGTTCGAAGCGGTCACGGAGTTCGTCGATCCCGTAAGTGTTGTCGTGATGGTATCGGTCGCCGTAGTGAGCGGGATCGATATCTCCACCGCCGCTCAAAAGCAGCCCGTCGAGGCGATCCAGGATGGCCTCTACATTGTTTGCCTGGGGTGGAATAACGAGAGGAATGCCGTCCGCTGCTTCGACGCCTTCGGTGTAAGTGGCGGCCATCGCGTATCGGCGCACTTCGCCGGGGCCGATTTTATCGAGCGTCGGGCTTGGGGTGATGCCTATTACTGGTTTCACGAACTCGCTCACTCCTCTCGTTAAATAGATGTGTAGCTATCAAACAGTGTCCCGGGATTATTGAAGCTGGCGGGATTCCGGTCAAGGGCCCCGGGACCAATGTCAACATTTCGTAGTCATCGAGAGAGCCCGTGTGTTAGACTGCTCGTCGCTGCGGAAAAGCGCAGTACACAAAACGCGCGAAACCAGCTCGGGTTGGTTGGAAGAGCAGCCCGGAATGAGTGCGCGCCGGATCCCTTGACAGGAGATTTCGGACGCGCTATAGTGAGTGTCGCGCTTTTGAGGGGCAGAGCAAAAGCGCAAGCGACGCATCGCCCCATGCACCTTGACAATTGGAGCGTGACCAGATGGCCTGAGTGCGAAGTGATTCGCATGATGGTCGTATGAACCAGGAAACGAACGCACCGTAAAAGGTGCAAACTTGATGGAGAGTTTGATCCTGGCTCAGGAACAACGCTGGCGGCGTGCCTAA
>JBBDTL010000131.1:0-5726 GCA_040904465.1 Thermomicrobiaceae bacterium
CTCACCAGAGAAACAATCACGATAGACGAGCCTGAAGTCGTCGAGCGGCTCAAGCCGGGACACCGCGTGTTGATGGCCGATGGGCTGATCGAATTGATGGTGCATGAGTCAGACGGCGAGTGCGCAGATTGTCAGGTTGTGCGAGGCGGCTACCTGCGTGGCCGGCAGGGAGTAACCGTTCCCGGCGCGCCGGTTGATCAGCGAATCCTGTCTGAAGACGAATGCCGCGATATTCGATTCGCTGCGGAGGCGGATCTCGAGTATCTCGGTATGAGCTTTGTCACGAAGGCGGCTGACGTTGACATGGTGCGTTCGGAGCTTCAGCGCTACGGCGGACGCTGCAAGATCATCGCGAAGATCGAGCGTGCTGAGGCACTGGACAATATCGACGCTATCGCACAGGCCGCTGATGCGCTGATGGTGGCCAGAGGTGATCTGGGCGTGCAACTTCCGCCGGAAGATGTGCCACTGGCCCAGAAGCGGATTATTCAGGTCGGACATCGTCGCGGACGTCCGGTCATTACGGCGACGCAGATGCTGGAGTCGATGATCTACCAGCCAATTCCGACTCGTGCCGAAACGAGCGATGTTGCGAATGCTGTGCTGGATGGCACCGACGCTGTCATGCTGAGCGCTGAAACAGCCACTGGAGAATATCCGCTGGAAGCGGTCACCATGATGGACCGTATCGTCTCAGCGGTTGAGCGAAATCTGCCGCCGCACCGGGTGCCTGATACAGAAGAGCCGACAACGATCGCCTCGACGATCGCTCGCGCTGCGTTCGATATCACCCAGCGATCGTCGCTGGTCAACGTTATCGGTGTGCTGACCCGCAGCGGGTTTTCGGCCCGGGAAGTTGCAAGGGAACGGCCGGAAGTTCCGATCGTTGCGTTGACTAACGACGCATATATCGCGAACCAGCTCGCTCTGGTCTGGGGCGTGAAATCGATCGTGGCAACGTATAGCTCCGGTTCGGAGGAGCTAATGGCCCAGATGTCTGAAGAGCTGGTCAAGGCGGGAGATGCGCGTCCCGGGGACCACGTGCTGATCGTGGGCAGCCTCATCTACCACAATGAGCCTGGCCACACCGATGCCCTGCATCTACGCCGCATCAGCGATTAGCCAGTCAACTCGCCGACGAGCACAGTGACCGCCTGGCCCTTGAGCCGGACGCGGTCGCCGTGCAGCGCCACGTTCACGACACCGCCCCGCGCGGATGCCTGGTAGCCGGTCAATTCGGTGCGACCGAGTCGGTCTGCCCAATACGGTCCAAGGAAACAATGCGCCGACCCGGTGACCGGGTCTTCGTCCACGCCCACCGCCGGTCCGAAAAAGCGGGAGACAAAATCGTACCGGGCGTCATCAGATGTCGCGGTGACGATCAGGCCGCGGCAATCCAACGCTGAGATGGCTCGCAAGTCTGGTTCGAGGTCACGCACCTGGGCTGCGGACGCGACCTCTGCCAGGAAGTCGAACCGGTTGCAGCAAGCAGCCAGAACGTCGGTGCCGATCGCGGCCGAGATGGCGTCGGTGTCGAGCGTTTCGCGCGATGATTCAACAGGGAAATCGAGAACGATCCAGTCACCTTCGCGTACCGCGGTGAGCCGGCCGCTAAGCGTGTTGAACACTGCCTGCTGGCCGTCGGAGAGTGTCCCGGATTCCCAGAGCGCGTGGGCGCTGGCGAGTGTCGCATGCCCGCAGAGCTCAACTTCCGTCGCCGGGGTGAACCACCGTAGCCGGAACGCGTCCCCTTCCGGCCATATGAAGGCGGTCTCAGCAACATTCATCTCTGCGGCGACTGATTGCATCCAGGCGGCGTCGGCGGGCGCCTCGAGTATGCAGACACCCGCGGGATTTCCTTTGAATGGCACGCTGGTGAAGGCGTCGATCTGTCGAATTCGGGTCATGGATCCATCTCCGTATCGTCTACCTTGTTCGGTCTTCAATCGTAAAGTACGTCGTGCCATCCACTTCGATACGCTTGAGGCGGGACTCGCCCTCCAGCTTCTCCAGATGAAGGATCACGTTGCCCGACACATCGTCCAACAAGTCCTGTGGCAGATTGCTGTAGACCCGGTCGCGGATTTGCTCGACGGTAAGTGACTCGGTCTTAAGAAGCTCGAGGATCTGCGCTTCGCGTTCCAGCCTGCGACGAGCGAAATGCCTGAGTGCGTCTGGGCCGTTAGTAACAGGTTCGCCGTGACTGGGTAGCAAGGGGTTCACGCCGCGGTCGGCGACAGCCTCCATTGATGCGATGTAGTCAGCCAGATTTCCCCACGGCGGGAAAACCGCTGACGAACCCCAGCCGGTAACCAGATCCCCAACCAGTCCGAATCCCTGATTTTGCTCGATGAATGCCAGATGTCCGGCTGAATGTCCTGGCGTGAGCATAGCTTCGAAGCGGAACTCACCGTGCTCGATGATCTCGCCACTGGCTATCGGCTCGTCAAGGGTGATGTTATGAGCGCTTTTGCCGAGCTCCGGCAGCTCCAGCTGATGAAATCGGACTGGAGCACCGGTGATGCGACGTATCTCGTTGGTGCTTTCGGCGTGATCGACATGGACGTGCGTCAGCAGAATTGATGCGACGGTGGGGTTCCCGAGATTGTCGAGGATCTGGGTGACGGTATCGAGTCCGAAAGTCGAGCCGGGGTCCACCAGGATAATCGGGCCGGTCCCAATGATGAACATATTGGTGGGGTCATCCATGATTTCCCCATTGGGGATCTCGGCGTAGCGGATGTCGTTTCTGAACTTCTTCAACCCGATTACCCCCGTTCTCCGCTTCAACAGAGGCTAGCCTATCATCTGCTACTGCGTTGGGCGCATTTGATAAGAAGTTCTGACCTGTTCTGTCGTGTGGTGTATAGTGTGCGGCAGATCACTGGGGGTACGGAGGCCGGTTGTCAATGCGACAGCGGATGAACACAACCCTCATCGCGAGGTGTTCATACATCGTCATTTCCCGAAGGCGGGGGTACCCACGACGCCGGGAAGGCGCATTGGCAAAATGGTTGCAGACATCGCCGAACAATACCGAAGGAACTGGACAATCTGATGAAGCTCAAGCGCTCTGAAGCACTGGACAGAGCCAGGGTGTCAGAACGCGAACTCCGCCGGCTCGAGGATCAGGGAATGGTTGTTCCAACCCGGTCCTGGAAGACGCTCTGGATGGTTCCGTACTACGAACGGTCGCAAGTCGACGTCATTCAATGGCTTGCATCCTGTCAGCGGACGGTTGACGACGTGCGGGATCGAGAGAACCGACAGGTCATTGCGGACCATTAAGGTCGGAACGTGACGGCGTGACAGGGTGCGGATAGACGTCCGAGTGCTCTGTGAGTGAGGACATTGTCGAGATTCGAACCGGTCACTGTCGCCCGGTTCCTGTTTACGCGTGTGCGCGAGTTGACGGGCTTATGTCTGGTCTGTAGGCTACGATGGGTCCGGGCACCTGCCGGGGGCGATGCTGATCTGATGCCCGGATCAACGCCAGAAGCGAAGCAACAGAAGTTGATCTGATCGGAACGCGGGGTGATTCGCTCACCGCCGCGTCGAGTGTCGAGGAGATACGGTCTTGCCCGCGACGGAAGAAACGGATGCAATCCCGAAACTGACGGTTGGGGTCCCGCGTGAGACCAGGAGTGGTGAAACACGCGTGTCGTTGACCCCTGATGTAGTCCGGCAGCTTTCCCGCAAGCCGTTCGAGGTTATCGTCGAGCGCGGTGCTGGTGAGCAGGCAGGATTTACCGACGATGCGTTTGAGGCGGCCGGCGCCAGACTGGTTGGTTCAGCGAAGGACGTGTACTCCAGCGCACGCGTTATTCTCAAGATCCAGCGACCGACCGATGAAGAGACTGCACTGCTAAGCGAGGGACAAGTTCTGGTCGCTTTGCTGCAACCGCTGACGAATCAGGATAGCGTGGTCAAGCTGTCTGAGCAGAAGGTGACCGCGCTGAGTATGGAGTCGATCCCGCGTATTACCAGGGCGCAGTCAATGGATGTGCTCTCATCAATGAGCACCTGCGGCGGGTATATGGCGGTATTGCTGGCGGCAACCCACTTGCCGAAGTTTTTCCCCCTGCTGATGACTGCTGCCGGGACGATTCCACCCGCCAAGGTGCTGGTGCTCGGCGCTGGTGTAGCGGGCTTGCAGGCTATCGCGACTGCGCGACGGCTCGGTGCGCAGGTGGAAGCGTTCGACACCCGGCCAGTGGTGAAGGAGCAGGTGGAGAGTCTCGGGGCGAAATTCATCGATATCGAGCTCGAAGAAGATACCGAAGCCGAGGGCGGCTATGCCAAGGAGCTCGCCGAGGACCACATCAAGAAAGAGCAGGAAGCGATACACGCCCATGCTCAGAAATCTGATGTGGTAATAACCACGGCGCTGGTTCCGGGTCGCCGTGCTCCGATCCTGATTCGCGAAGAAACAGTCAAGGAAATGGCGCCTGGATCGGTCATTCTGGACATGGCCGGAGAGATGGGTGGCAACTGTGAGGTGACCACTCCGGGCGAAACGACCGTGGTCCATGGCGTGACGATCATGTCCCCGTTTGACCTTCCAACGACGATGCCTTTCCACGCCAGTCAGATGTTTGCCAAGAACACAGCGACGCTGCTAGAACACCTCGCGCCCGATGGCCAGCTCGAATTCAATATGGAAGACGAGATCACCCGGGGTGTGGTATTGACCCGAGATGGTGAGGTCCTACATGGACCAACACTGGAGTGGATGAAGGAGAAGGAGGGGACGGCGTGAGTCTTGAATTTGTGCTCGCGGTCTATGTATTCCTCTTGACGGTATTTCTGGGGATCGAGCTGATCAACCGGGTGCCGGCGACACTGCATACGCCGCTGATGTCGGCGACGAATGCGATCCACGGGATCGTGATTGTCGGCGGTATGCTGGTCGCTGGTGCAGCGGACACAACGTTGCTGCATATTCTCGGCTTCATCGGTGTGGTTCTCGGCGCGGGGAATGCTGTCGGCGGTTTTGCGGTCACTGACCGGATGCTGGAGATGTTCAAGAAGAAGCCGGTGGAGGGGTAATGATCGAGGACTTTCGAGAAGCGACTATACAGGTCGCCTATATTATCTCCGCCGTTCTCTTCATCATCGGACTCAAGCGCCTGAGCGCACCGGCGTCGGCCCGGCAGGGTAACCAGCTTGCAATGGCGGCGATGATCATCGCCGTTCTGGCGACGCTGATTGACCGCGAGATCGTCACCTACTGGACGATCATTCTCGGTGCGCCGATTGGCGGTGGAATCGGACTCTTGCTAGCGCGGCGCGTTCAAATGACCGCCATGCCGCAGCTCGTTGCGCTCTTCAACGGCATGGGTGGCGGAACAGCGGCGGTTGTAGCCGTTGCTGAGTTCATGAAGTTCACCCGCGATGGTGATGCGACGACGGGCGAAGCGATTTCCGTCGTTATCGGGGTCACCATCGGCTGTATCGCATTCACTGGCAGTCTTATCGCCGGCGGAAAGCTGCACGAGGTTATACCCAGCGGGGCGATCCGCAGTCCGATTCAGATGCCGATGAACATCCTGCTGGTTATCGGAGTTGTCGCGACCTGGGTTATCCTGATCGCCATGGGCGGTGGGACGACGGCCGTCTGGATCATGTTCGGGCTGGCGTTACTTCTGGGTATCGCGCTGGTGATCCCCATTGGTGGCGGTGACATGCCGGTGGTGGTTTCTCTGCTGAACTCGATGACAGGACTC
>JBBDTL010000132.1:0-5719 GCA_040904465.1 Thermomicrobiaceae bacterium
TACCCTCACATATCAGGATGTCCGCGCCTCTAGCGAATTCGAGAAGGTCTGCTCCGGGACCGGTGTCGGCGAGATAGACGAGCGTGCCCGAACGCGATTCAATTCGCATCGCCCAACATGGCACCGGGTGGTCGGTACGCAGAAACTGAACGGAGACCGCGCCGAAATACAACACCGTGCTCGGTTCGTATTCGGACACGTCAAACTGATCGTGGAAGAAGCTTTCTGCTCCTTCCGCTCCCATCGCGAATGCCGCTGCCACTCGATCGAGAAACTGTGCTCCTTCCGGCGGGAGGTGCAGTTCTGGTCGGACTCTTCTCACACCGGGGTCATACTTGAGGCCGTAACGCATCGGAACCAGATCGAGCGTATGATCGGAGTGAGTATGTGAGATCCAGATATGTTCAATCTCGTCGATCTCAATGTGCTTACGGAGCTCCTGGAGGATATTCGGCCCGCAATCAAGCAGCCAGTGGTGGCCGTCGACGGACAGAAGATAGGATGATGATCCCTGCCCGGGATTCGGGCATGCTGCAGCTCCACCAAGAATCGTCAGCTCCATCCCGTTCTCATTTCTCGCTGGGACCAAGATGTGAAACATCGTCGAGACATCTGATGCTTGCGCCGGCTTTCCCATCAATCTCCAGGTGAGTGACAGAACAGTTGCGAACGAGATAGCGAATCACGTCGTGTGGATCACCGCTTGTCAAATGTGCGACCGCCGTTGCGATCACGATAAGATGCGCCACAACGACGACTGGTCCACCGGTTTCATTCAGCTTGATTCGATGCAACGCGGCAACGACCCTTTCATGAAGGGCGCTTCGGGATTCACCGTTCGGAAACCGGTGGTCGAAACCGTCGGGATCTATCATGCTGAGATAGAGTTCCGGATGGTTAACTTGCAGGTCGTCAAAGGTCAGCCCTTCGAGATCGCCGAAATCAAACTCGGTGAGCTTTGGCTCAATCGCCGGTGCGATACCGGTCGTGCGACCGATTTCCGCTGCGGTTGAACGTGCCCGCTCAAGCGGACTGGATATTATGGAATCGATGTTTCCGATTTCCGCAATTCGCCGGGCAACCATCGTCGCCTGGTGTCGCCCCGACGGCGCCAGCGGTATATCCGTTCGGCCGTGAAGCAGTCCACGGCTATTGCTCTCGGTTTCTCCATGCCGGACGAAAATCAGTTCGCTCTTCACCGGTGTCCTGCTACCTCCTCCGTTGGAGTCGTACCGCGTCATGCGTTTGATAGGATCGAGATTCCGTAGCGACAGATATCGTTCAAGATACACTCCTGACAGCGAGGAGCTCTTGCGCGGCAGGTTTGCCGCCCGTGTTGAATCAGATGCATATGAAACCGGAATGCGTCGCGTGGTTCGACGATGTCAACGAGTTCGCCATGGGCGCGGTTGGCGTTAGTTCGATCGTCAATCAGTCCGATCCGCTTTGATACACGGTATACGTGCGTGTCGACCGGGACAACCGGCTTACCAACCGCGAAGAGCAGAACACAAGCTGCCGTCTTTGGGCCAACTCCTCCGAAGCCCGTCAACCACTCCATCGCTTCTGCTGACGACTTATCGTTCAATTGGTTGAGAAGCGAACTGTTCGGATCCATGTCGTCGCGATCGATAATTCCGGCCAGCACTTGCTGGATTCTGGGCGCTTTCTGCCGGGCGAGTCCGCCCGATCGGATGGTCGATTCGACAGACGCTGTATCGGCATCTATGACGCATTTCCAGGCAGGAAACCTCGACTTCAGTGAGCTGAACGCTCGTTCCGTATTTGTGTCAGAAGTGTTTTGGGAGAGAATGGTGGACACAAGCTCGTCAACTGGCTTGCCTGAAGGTTCCCATTCAGGGGGAGTATAGACTGTGTCCAGGCGTCGCAGAATCTCTGAGATATGCTGGGCTGGCTCGTCAAACTGGAGATTCACGTGCGTCATCGATCGTTCAGTCATGAAAGCATTGTACCCAACCGCGTCCATAGCCCTGAGAAGCTGGCGTTGGACAGAAGCTTGCGACGATCCTGTGCGGAATAGTTGGCGACTACTTGCGTGAAAACGGTGGAAAATGTATCAACGATCTAGCGGACTATTGTGCCACGTTACGTCGTTGCCAGGGGCTCACGGCGTAGGAGACCTGGGCAAATGCGCCTTCGAGTTCGTCGATTTACTCGCGAGGGCTGATCAGCACCTCTGGCAGGTGCTACCGCTCGGGCCGGCTGGTGCAGGCGACTCACCGTATGATTCGCGGTCTTCGTTCGCTGGAAATCCATTGATGATTTCGATCAGTCGCCTGGTTGAATCCGGGCTGCTTCGCGTGTCGGATGTTCCCGAAACTGCAGGTTTTCCTGATGACCGGGTTGAGTTCAAACGGGTTGAGCGCTGGAAAGGGCGGCGCCTTCGGAGAGCGTTTGACAACTTTCAGTCGGGCAAGGCGCCGTCACTGCAGAGCTCGTACGAGGAATTCGAGACGGCCGCCGGTGAGTGGCTTGATGACTTTGCTCTGTATCAGGCACTGCGCGAAAAACACGATGGCTCCCCATGGTATACGTGGCCGCCTGAACTTCGTCGCCCAGGGACCGACGTAGTTTCCCGGGCGAGGTCCACACTCACGAGCGAAATAGCCTTCCATAAATTCGTGCAGTTTCTGTTTCAACTTCAGTGGAACGAGCTGAAACCATATGCCAACGCTCGCGGTATCTCGATCATGGGAGATATACCGATTTACGTGGCGCTTGACAGCGCCGATGTCTGGGCTAACCAGGATCAGTTTGTGCTGGACGATGCTGGTCAGCCCACGGTTCAAGCTGGAGTCCCTCCGGACCTCTTCACCAGCGATGGTCAGTTGTGGGGTAATCCAGTGTACGACTGGGATCGAATGGCTCAGGACGACTATCGCTGGTGGGAGCGACGGATACGGCGGGTGTTCGAGCTCACTGACATCGTGAGGATTGACCATTTCAGGGGATTCGCTGCCGGATGGCAGGTGCCTGCTGGCGAAAAGACGGCTCGAAATGGAACCTGGGTTACTGGTCCAGGGCGGGACTTCTTTGACCGACTCGAAGAACGTCTCGGGCGGCTACCGATCGTCGTTGAAGACCTGGGTGTGATTACCCCGGATGTGGAAGCGCTTCGCGACGGTCTGGGGTATCCGGGAATGAAAGTCCTGCAATTTGCATTCGGAGACGGGCCAGACAACCCTTACTTGCCGCACAATATCATCCCCAACTCCATGGTCTACACCGGAACGCACGACAACGAGACCTCGGCCGGATGGTTTTCAGGCCTTCCAACCCCGGAACAACGTCACGTTCAGAAGTATTTGCGAGCCAACCGAAAATCGATTCATCTGGATATGATCCGGGCTGCGTGGTCGAGCGTTGCAGTACTTGCCTGTACGCCGGTGCAGGATCTTCTCGGACTCGGCAACGAGGCACGCATGAACGTTCCCGGTGTGGCCACGAGAAATTGGGGGTGGCGGCTTCAAGACCTGGAACGCCTTCGGCGAAGAAGTCACTTTCTTCAGAGCATCACTGAATTGTATGGGCGGAATCACGCGCCACTCGAATTCCGGGAAGAGCAACGATAGCGATCGCTGTTGCGGGGAACAATTTAGTTTAGACTGGACTGGCGTAAACCACGACAGTCTGGCTGTAGCGTCCCTTCGAGCTATCCCAGTCTCCTCCGCAGGTTATAAGTGCCAGCCTCGGGTCACCCTCGCGGGTAAAGACCTCGCCGGCTGGTAGATTCGTTGAGTCGTAGGCGACTTTTTCATGAACCTGGAATTCGCGGCGATCTCCATTCTCCATCGTAACGGTGATCTCGGATCCTTCCTCGACGAACTGAAGATCGTAGAACACTGATTTTCCATTGACATCATCAAGGTGGCCGGCGATTGCTGCTGAGCCCGCGTCGCCTGGGGATGGGCCGTGTCTGTACCAACCCACAGTGTTGAAATCGTTCGGCACCTGCATAGATCGATCTTCGTTGATTCCAACACCGCTCACCGCCGCAGAAATCGATAGCGACGGGACATCCAGCTGGACTGGTTGTAACCGCTGTTGTTGTTCGAGCGCGTCAATTGACGCGGATTTCCAGCCGACAACGCTTCGATTTTCGCTGGCTGATGAATCAACATTGTTACTGGACTCCTCGGGAACAACAAGATCAGTTCCAGATCCCGATCCAATCTCCGTCTCGATTAGTGCATCGTAGCGCGCAAGCCACTCGCAAAATCGGGAAATCGGTGCGCAATCGTCTATTTCGCGCGGTTCGGGGGGATCAGGAAATTCATACTCCATTGAGGACGCGTAGAAACTCACTGTGTGATCGATGTATGGTGAACTAATCGGATTCGCGACGCTTCGAACCCAGGTACTACCAGAAACGTCGGCTAGTGACTGACTCCTGACGGTTGAAAGCGGAAGCATCAAAACGACGAGTATTCCGACGATGGCTACGAGCTGGAGGTGCCGCCGATTCATCATTTTCCCTAGTGTTCATTCCAGATCAGGACCCAGCGCAAGCGCTGCGAGTATACTCGCAGCGCTTACAACAGTCGAAAAGTCTATCGGGTTTAGACCAGTTTTCGCCGGATCACGAACGCTGAACCGGCCACGGCTACGACGCCGAAGCCAGCCGCCATAATCAGCAGCATTGAGCCGCTTTCTTCGCTGGTTGCGGTCGAGCCCATACCTGCCGGGACGTTAGCAGGTGCGTCGTGCAAACCACTGATGGTCTGAACCAGCAGATTCAAGCTGCCGTCTTCGAGCGAACCGATTGCGTACACAATGTAGCTTGTGCCTTCGCCGAGATCGAAGTCGGCGGGACCGAGAACCGGCTCATCGTCACCGGTAGCGCTCACCGCAACGTTATAGGTGCCGGCCGGAACGTCGAGTGACGCTTCTTCGCCGTTGGCGAGATTTTCGACCGTAACGCTGCCGTCAATCCAGGCGTCGACAGCCGGAGCGGCTGCGGCGTGGCGGACCGTCAGTCGGGTCTCGCCGGCACCAATGGTAGTGACGTCATTTCCGAAGACGGCGAGCGACGGGGTGCCGTCTTCAGTCAGGTGCGCGATCACCGATGCGTTTACACCAGCTTGCACATTTGCCATGCCTGAGATTGCCGGGTCGCTATCGGCCGGTTCGCCAGCCGCGCGAATCGCGATATCGTACGAACCTTCTTCGAGCTCGAGTGGATCAGTAATCGACTCTGGTTCGAAACCTTCCAGAGTGAGCTCACCATTGACGTAAACATCGACAGTCAGTCCTGGAACGCCGTGAATAATGGTCACCGTACCGGTGTGCGACGAAGCGCTGGCTACTCCAGCGACACTTAGTGAGAGGATCAGGCCAAGGGCCGTGATCAATCGAATTGCTCGACTCATGCGATTTCCTCCATAGGATGAGTTGACGCGCTGCCCGGCTTTCTACCGGGATTTCCTACGCCAACAACCGATAACGAGGGGAGGTCAGATTCCTGACCACCCGCGGGACGAATACGCTTCATCCCATTGGGCCGCTCACGGAGTTCAGTTGATCGCGTTCAGGTGATGTCGGCTCCTTCCCCTATCTCTTATCTCGCCCGGCTCCGAACTCCTGCTTTATTATACCTACCAAACTCTTAGTAGGCTAGTGCAATTTGAAGAATCAGTTCGCAAATAGATTCGCGTCGGTCCTATCAACGCTAAGGTGTGGAACAGCTGGGTTCAAAGAC
>JBBDTL010000133.1:0-5712 GCA_040904465.1 Thermomicrobiaceae bacterium
TTTCTGGTCATCGCCACGCAGAACCCGGTGGAGCTGGAAGGAACGTTTCCTCTCCCCGAGGCGCAGCTTGACCGCTTCTTCCTTGGCACCGAGATCGGCTATCCCGAGCGTGACGATGAACGCGCGATGATGCGCCGGTTCCGCGGAGCCGATCCGCTGGACCTGATCACGCCGGTCGTCACGCCGGAGCAGGTCGGCACGATGATCGAACTCGCCCGGCATATCTACATCAATGACGCCGTTGAGGATTACATTCTCGATATCGTCAACGCGACCCGGCACAGCGAAGAGATCGAACTCGGCGCCAGCCCGCGGTCCACGCTTTCGCTGGCCCGTGCCGGACAGGCGCACGCGCTCATGGAGGGACGGGACTTCGTCATCCCGGACGATATCAGCGCGATGGCCGCCCCGGTCCTGACACACAGGATCCTGCCATCTGCCCGCGTTGAGCTGCGTGGCAGGAGCAAACGACAAATCATTGATGCATTGATCAACCAGATCTCTGTCCCGGCAGAGGAGAACCCGGAAGCTGATGAGCAACCCAGCACCGGAGACTGAGCAGTCCGGCACCGTTGCCGGCCGGTTTTTCGGCCGGGAGACGGCAGAGCGCGGGCGCAACTGGCTGATCGGAGCAGTTGTGATCGCGCTTGTCGCAATCCTGTTGCGCCAGGTACTGATCGCATTGCTGGCCGCGGCGGTTGCGATGACGATCGGGCTGGTCCTGCTCTGGCAGCGCAACGGGCTTACCCGCGTCACCTACACGCGCTCATTTTCCCGGACACGCGCGTTTCCGGGAGAAGAAGTCACACTGGAAATTACCGTCGAGAATGCCAAGATCCTTCCACTTCCCTGGCTCGAAGTGGTCGATGAGCTTCCCAAAGCACTGGAATTCCCGGACAGCAAACTGGAACCTTCCAGTCTTCCCAACATGCACGTGATGCGGTCGTTCCTGAACATCGGACCGTACGAGCGCGTTCGCCGCCGTTACCGTGTCATTTGCCCGCGTCGCGGGTTTCACGGCTTCGGGCACACCTATCTGAAGACTGGCGACATTTTCGGCTTTTCCAGCATTGAGAAACGGTTCGATCGGAAGGACGCGATGATCGTCTACCCTCAGATCGTGCCGGTGACCGAGCTCGGGCTGCCGCCGAAGCAACCGTTTGGCGACGAGCGCCCGATCCGTCCACTGGTTGAAGACCCGCTCCGCTTCCGTGGTGTCCGGCCCTACTCTCCTGGCGATTCACCGCGGCACATCCACTGGCGAGCCACGGCCCGGACGGGTGCGGTGCAATCCAAGCAGTTCGAACCGAGCTCTCTGCCAACGCTGGCGATGTTTCTGGATGTGAACACCTTCGAGCACTTCTGGGAAGGGCTCGATCCGGAGCGGCTGGAGCTGGCGATCTCGGCAACAGCGTCCCTGGCGGCTCATGGGCTTGATATCGGCCGGCAAGTCGGGCTGTATGTCAATGCCCCGATGGCGCGCGGCGAACGGACGATCCGGATCGGACCATCTCGTCATCCATCTCAGCTCAGGCGTATTCTCGACGCACTTGCGATGGTCATTCTGCACACTGGAAACCGGGTGGAGACGTTGATCGCCGAAGAGGCGCGCCGGATGCCCTGGGGAGCAACAGTCGTCGTGATAACTGGCCGCGTCACCGAGGGGCTGGAAGACGAGCTTGCCCGGCTGCACCGGTCGGGCCACGCGATTACGCTGATCGCATTTGGTACACGCCCGGACCTGGCCGAACGGCCTGGATTCCGCGTTCACTGGTTAGGTGAGGAAGTAACGCTTGAGGGGCTGGCTGAACTCCAACTGGCTTGATCTGCTGATCAGCATCCTGATTGCGGTGATCGATGTCGCCATCATCACCCCCTGGATTGTGCTGCTGCTGCGCTCGGCCGGCGAGGAGAGCATCGATCCGATGTTGCCGATCGGCGTCGGCATCATTGGCGTGGTCTCATACTGGGTTGCCCGGGAGCTGCTCAGCCAGGCCTGGGATCTGGCTGCGATGCGCATGGCCAGCCTGGGTGTCTGGCTGGGGATGATCGTCATCTGGTTCGGACTGGTCTTCAACGCCGGGATCTCTGCACCGCTCGAACTGGTCGACCGTCTGTTCAGCTTCGAAACTGGCGCGCTCGGGTTGCTATTTCTCGGAGCGGTCGCCTGGTGGCGCGGGCTCTGGCTGGCGTCGACTGAGGATCTGTACGAGTCCGAGTTTGTCCGGGCCGCGGTGATGCGGCCCGTCGTCCTGCAGGCACTTGTGCTCGTCGTTGCCGCGCTATTCTGGGATAACGCCTCATCCCCGATTCAGGCAATCGCAATCTACATGATCCCGCTCGGCTTCAGCGCCTGTCTCATCGCGGCGACAGCGATCCAGATCCGCACCGCGCGGTTGAACATCCGGGCCGAACTCGATCAACGGCTGCCGGGGCGTGGCTGGTTACTGACTGGAGCCGGTATCTCCGGCGGCATCCTGCTGCTTGCCGCGCTTGTTGCCGGCACCGCCGGACGGGAAGCCTGGCAACTGTTGATCTGGCCATTCGCTCAGCTGCTTCGCGGGTTGAGCTGGTTGCTGGACTGGATTATTCTCGGCCTGGCGCTCATTGGCTATTTTCTGCTTCTTCCACTATTCTGGGTCGTTCAGCAGCTCGTGGAAGATGCCGAACAGGAGGATTTCACCCAGGAAACCGGCGGCGTGCTGGAACCGGCCGAGGAGCTACCAGAGCAAACGGATGTGATCCCCGAGGTTGTGCTTCAGGTGCTGCAGTGGGTGGCTGTGGCGGTGATCATCGGCCTGGTTATCTGGTTTGGCATGCGACAGCTCAAACGGCTACAGGGCAAACGGCGCGATGAGGGAGAGGCCGAAGTCCGGGAGAGCATGTTCTCCACTGAGGCGTTACTCGGTGACTTGAAAGCAATGCTCAGCGGCTTGCGTCACGGCTGGATGAGCCGTCGGGCTCGCTTCAACCTTCGCAGCCAGCCGGAAACCGTGCGAGACGCCTATCAGCACGTGATTGTCCACGCCGGACGTGAAGGAATACCCCGAGATGAGCGGGAGAGCCCCCGGCAATACTCCAGCCGTCTCTCGGCATCCCGGCCTGACCTGAATGATCCGATTGATGATCTCACCGAGCGCTATATGCGTGCCCGCTACGGCGATCTGACGTCCGACGAGGATGTCCGCCTGGCCCGGGAAGACTGGGAGGCGATCCGGCAACGTCTGCGGAGACAGCGGGCAAAGGAGTGATGGACCGCCAGGCGAGCACTCCAGAAGCTTATGTCTCGTTTCCGAAATGTTGACAACATATTGCCCGTGCAGTTACGCTAACATCGGTAGGTAGTGCGCAATCTTCGTCCTAGTCTCAGCTAATTGTGAAAGTGATGCTCATGTTCTGGTCGAGTAGGTCGATTGGCGCGATTATTGGCATTAAATACTTGATTGCCAGCGCGCTGGTCTTGGGAGTGCTGCTTTTGCCGACCTCTATCGAGGCAAGTTGCGACCCGATAACATCTTGGGATTGCGACGATTCGGATAGCAGTCAGGATGGATTCGGGAACACGACCTTCGACCCATGGAATAGCTCGGACGACGACGATCCATACAACACTTTCGATCCATGGGATAGTTCGGATGACGACAATCTATACAACACATATGAACCATGGAATAGCTCGGACGACGACGATCTATACAATACTTTCGATCCATGGGATAGCTCGGACGATGACGATCTATACAATACTTTCGATCCATGGAGCAATTCGGGAAACAATTATGGCGGACCTTTTGACTACTTCGAAGAGAGAGAACAAAATCGTCTTGAAGCGGACGTTCGAGACTTTCTCCAGGAGCGAAGGATGGATTCACTCTTTTCTCGCGAAGAAGATTCTCGAAGCTGGTGGGAGACATGGAACGACGACCAGATGGAACGACAAATGGAAGGCTGGCTCCGTCAGCGCGAGCGCGAAGACCGGTTTCCATGGCTCAACCAGAATGACAATAACGGCCTTCACTGGTTCGAAGAACAGCAACGAGAACGAGAAGAACGTGAGATCCAGGATTACATCCGCGACGTGCGTTGGGAGTCTCTGTTCGACTGGTGGTAAGAAGTCGTTCATTTAGCGGGTGTTACTCCGACGGATACTCATGTGCGGCGGCCTATCCAGTAGTCAGTCATTTGAGTCGCGCTATTCGTCATCTAGCTGATTGCTAGCACAGTCCGAAATCGCTTGATAAGAGGGAACCTGATGCGACGTGGCGTGGCGATTCTCAGCCTCGGGAACGGTGTTCTATTCTACGTCCTATTTCTGGCGGCATCCTATATCGATGGTTCGCTGATGGATGCATTCACGTTCGCTGTGGGCCTGATAGCCACGTTCATTGTTGTCGGGGCTTCCGCAACGTCACTCACCATGTGGACTCGTCGAGGAAGCTGAGTTAGTCGAAGTCGTACATGAGGCGCTATCGCAGAATTATCCTCGGTGTGCAACCAATTGGCGAGCCCCTGCCTCTGTCACTCCGAACGAACACAAGGAACCTCAGGCCGCATCCCCGCAGATTCGCAGAGAACCGAGATCCCTCGGAATTCGGCATGACGCAGCAGTGTCATCGTGGAGGCGTAACTGTGATTCTCTATTGAGCTTTCGGTTGGCGGTCGACCGTATAATCGGGTAGCGTGACGCTTAATCGAAAGCAGTAGCTACGTGCGGAATGAGCACCTGACATGTCCGTTACAAGAGACCAGATCAGTGAATACATCTCGGAGCCGATGAGTGAAGATCAGATCACGGCGCTGATCGACCACTGGATCGATCCTGACCCACGCGGTTTCGGTGTGCCAGATGCCTGTCTGAAGCGTACCGGAACGTCTGTCGCAGCAATCATCGCCGATCTGGAGGCCGAGGATGGGGATGTCCTTCAGGCAGCCGAAGACTTTTCCGCTGCAAACGACGAGATTCTGGCAGCAGTCTTTTTCTACTGGCGACATAAGGAAATCATCGACGCCGAGATAACATTGCGGCGAAGCGGATTTCTGAGTTAGAGGCTTCGTGGCGCGCCTGCTTGCAGACGAGGATGTCTATTCTGAACTAATACACCGCATGCGAGGCAGCGGTCATGATGTCGCAGCAACTGTGGACTATCCGCATCGTGGCGCGGAAGATCATTTCTGGATGTTACGAGCAGCTGCGGAACGCCGAATTATCCTGACACATAACTGGCGACACTTCCTGATGCTTCATCGAGCCTGGCTTGACCGGCCGGTGGCCTGGGAAGACTGGGAGGCGATCCGGCAACGTCTGCGGAGACAGCGGGCAAAGGAGTGAGTGAACATTTCACCAGCGCCCACGGAGTCCGCCCGCCCCCACGTCATTTCGAGCGGAATGCCGCTGCTCGGTGACAAAATTGGACCAAAGTAACCTGAACCGGTGTCTCAAGCGCGGTATGAAGTCGAGAAATCTCATGCTCTACTGGGCGAGGGGCGAGATTTCTCCACTCCGTGCGACAGCGGTACTGCTCGGGCAGCATGTGACTGGTCACCAACGGGTTGCACTGAAGGTCGCACTCCGGTCGAAATGACGTGCGGGGGGAGCGTGGGCGCGGCTCACGGTGCGCCATCACTCCTATTGCGACTCAGGGGGTGAACCCCTGTGCTACCTGCTACCGTCCGACAGACAAGGCTTACTGACTGATCTGCAACAGCACCTGG
>JBBDTL010000134.1:0-5700 GCA_040904465.1 Thermomicrobiaceae bacterium
GAAGGTCGCTGCTGACGAAGGGATTTGCGCTCGGGATGAGCCTTCCTCCGATCTCCGCAATTCTGGCTGCCTGCGGCGGCGGCGAAGAATCTGAGGAGGATGAGGCCGAACCGACGGCTCAACCGACTGAGGAGCCCGTCGCGACCGAACCAGCACCGGATGATGAGCCCGAGGAAGAACCAGTCGAGGAGGAGGAACCAGAACCGACTCCTGAACCAGATCCCGACGAATCAGATAGTCAGGAGCCCGAAGAGACCGGGCAGGAATCGTCTGATAGCGTGGAGCTGCCGGGAGGCGAACCGGAGCGTCCTCAGAGCGACTCCATGGGCTACGGATTCAACGTCGCCTGGCGAGGGGACGAAGACGGCGAGCAATTTAATGAGATGACCCGGCAAGTGGTCGATACGGCGGGATTCAACTGGGTTCGCTTTCAGATCCACTGGAATCAGGTCCAGCGTGAGCAGGAATGGTACGATCCGCTCCCGGTCGATCGGATGGTGGATTCATACGAAGGTTCGGACAAGCAGATTCTCATCTCGGTCGTTGGCGCGCCGGACTGGGCACGAGACCCTGAAAATGCTCAGTTGCTTGCTGACTGGAACACGTTTTACGAGTTCATGGTCTTCCTGGCTGACCGCTATCGGGGGCGAGTACATGCCTGGGAGATCTGGAACGAGCAGAACATGGCGCACGAGATGCAGGGAACGGTTCGGATCAGCGACTACGCCTATCTGCTCGATGCGGGGTACCGCGGTGTCAAAGACGCCGATGCCGATGCGACCGTCGTGTTCGGAGGATTGACGCCTACCGGTGTCAACGACCCGGCGCTGGCCGTCAGCGATGTCGAGTATCTGCGGCAGTTCTATGAGTTTGAAGGCGGACAGTATGTAACCCAGTTCGACGTGCTGGGAATGCATCTCAATGCGACGAATAACCCGCCAGATACAAGCTATCCGGACAATCCGGGCCCGGGGGAATGGTCTGACGACAACAGTTTCTACTTTCTCCGTGGGCTCGATCTGCGAGCAGTGATGGATGAATTCGGCGATGAACGGCCGGTCTGGGTGACAGAGTTTGGCTGGACAACTGAAAACATGGCCGAGGGATACGAGTACGGTGCCGAGATCAGCGAAGAAGATCAGGCCAATTTCCTGGTGAGTGCGTTTGATGTGGCACGTGAACAGATGCCATGGGTCACGGCGATGTTCGTCTGGAATCTGAACTTTTCGACGATTACGACCGAGGAAGACGAGAAGTATCCCTGGTCGGTGATCAACAGCGACTGGAGCCCACGACCGGCCTACACCGCGTTGCAAGAGATGCCGAAACCCTGAGCTCGCCAGTTCTGGGGACTGATCCTTCATCCCCCAGCAAAGTAACGAGCGATTTCGTCGACGGCGAACTCGGGAATGCGTTCCCGGGTTCCGTCGATGATGAGCGTCCGCTCGTCAGGATCTTCTGTGAGGTAACCGATCACTGAGACCGGCGCATCGATATCCTCCAACAGCCGTATTGCGGACGCCACGTTCTCCTGAGGGAGCACACAGAGTAGCGCACCGGACGCGATCAGCCCCCACGGGTCAATTCCAAAGTGCCCGGCAATTGCCCGAGTTTCCGGATAAATGTGTACAGCGTCGCGATTGATTTCGATACCCAGACCTGCAGATTCAGCAATCTCCTGCAGCCCTGTTGCGAGCCCTCCTTCGGTAGGGTCGTGCATGGCCCGGATATCCAGATTCCCCTGTTCATGAAGTTTTCTGGCATATGGAACGACGCTGATTCCAGGCTTTCGGGCAAAGTTCTTCGCTTTACCAAGTACGGCGGGCTCGATTTCGCCCGCGTCTTGATCGGTGATTTCAGCGGCGAGGATCGCCGTACCTTCCACAGCAATCCCGCCGACCAGCAATACTGCGTCTCCTGTCCTGGCCGTCGATGGATCGATTAGTGATGATTCAGTTGCGGTGCCGATCATCTGGCCGACCAGGATTGGGTGGTCGAGCCCTTCGGTGATCTCGGTGTGCCCGCCGATAAGTGAACATCCGATCTTCGAGCAGGCATCGCGCAGCGATTTGAACAGGAATGTCACAAGCTCCGGGGTCGTCTGGTTCTCGGGCAGGAGCGCGGTGACGAGAAGCCAGCGTGGTTCTGCTCCCATACAGGCGATGTCGTTGGCGTTGATGTTCACCAGGTACCATCCGGCGTCATCGGTAGGAAAGGTGATCGGATCAGTTTTCAGGACCAGTATCTGATCTCCGAGCCGTACAGCAGCGGCGTCCCGTCCGATGCCCGGTCCAACGATGACATCAGTGCCCGGATCGATATCTTCAAGTAGTGCCCTGAGCAGGTGACCGGGGAGCTTGCCTGCGGGTAGCGGCTTCATCAAGATACTCCACCATCAGCTTCGGTCTGGTCACCGACAGAGACATCCATCATCCTGGCGCTCCGCAGAAGCGGGTGGGTCAACGGGACGTGGCGTGGCCCGCGTGTGGCGACAACAAGCGGTACTGACATCATATCGGTGCTTGATTGCCCCATCGGGTCTCGGCTGATCGCCACCATGCGATCGCTTTCCCCTGAGGCGAGCAATTCAGTGGCGAATGTGCCCATCATCGTGCCGAGAGCGCGATCACGAGCGGTCGGCTCTCCGCCTCGCTGCAGGTGTCCGAGGACGACGGAGCGGACTTCCTGATCGAGTCGCTGGGCTAGCTCCGATTCCAGCCAGGCGGCGATTCCTCCGAAACGCTTCTGGTACCACTCTTCACCGATCGTCTGAAAAATTGCGGTTCCGTCTACTGGCTTCGCACCTTCAGCGACGGCGATTATCGTGAAGTAGGTTCCCAGGCGTGCTCGACGCTCGATTTTTTTGCAGAGCTCGTCGAGGTCGAAAGGGATCTCCGGAATCAGAATGATATCCGCACCACCGGCGACCCCTGCATAGAGTGTGATCCATCCGGCAGTTCGTCCCATCAGCTCAACGATCATTACCCGGTGGTGGCTCTCGGCGGTGGTGTGAAGCTTGTCAATCGCTGAGGTCGCTGTGGAAACGGCGGTGTCGAAACCAAACGTCACCTTGGTGCCGCGAACATCGTTGTCTATCGTCTTCGGTATCCCGATGACCTGGACACCCCGCCTGGAAAGCTCGTGCGAAATGGACATTGTTCCATCGCCACCAATGACTACGACCGCGTCGATTTCAAGGTCCTTAAATCGCTGGACGACATCAAGCGAATGGTCTCGCGGCACAGCTTCACCGGCAGCGGTATTCTGGAACAGAAACGGGTTGCACCGGTTGCTCGCTCCCAGGATCGTTCCGCCTCGCGGGAGGATGCCGCGTACAGATGAGAGATCCAGTTCTTCGAACTTCCCGGTGATACATCCTTCGAAACCGTTCCTGAAGCCAACGACGCCCCAGCCGTATTGCAAAATTGCTGATTTTGTCACTGCCCGGATGACTGCATTCAAGCCCGGTGCATCGCCGCCGCCGGTCAGGATACCTATCCGTCGAATCTCCGTCATTGCGAAACCTTCCGCTTATCCCGCTCTGGTGCGCCCGCCATTGAAAACTGAGTCCGTCGATACATTCAGGTGACTGCTATAATCCCACGACGGATTTCTCCGTGTGTGCGTCTCGCACAGGCATACTTGGTCAACATTCTACATGGGATACTCGCTGACTCGACCGCTGCGCGGATGCTGGAGAAGGTGAGCGGCGAAGAACACCGCCGCATCCTTGCGAATCAACTGGCAATCAGAATAGACGAACAGGACACATCAGGAGAACAGACGGGGGTGCCACGTTATGGTTTCCGATCGCGGTTACGTAGAGGAACTGGCTGACGTTGAAGACGATTTCGACCGCTGGTACGTCGAAGTCGTGCGCAAGGCCGAGATGGCGGATGACTCTCCCGTCCGCGGAACACGGATCATCCGACCATACGGTTACGCGCTCTGGGAAAACATCCAGCGCCAGCTCGATGACCGGATCAAGGCGACAGGCGTAGAGAACGCCTACTTCCCGCTGTTCATCCCCAAGAGCATGTTCGAGCGTGAGGTCGATCACGTCGAAGGGTTTGCTCCGGAAGTCGCCTGGGTTACGCACGGCGGTCATCGTGAGCTGGAAGAGCCCTGGGCAGTCCGGCCGACCTCAGAGTCGATTATCTGCCCGACTTATGCGCGCTGGGTGCAGTCGTACCGGGATCTCCCGATCCTGATCAATCAATGGGCGAATGTCGTTCGCTGGGAAGAGCGGCCTCGAGCATTCCTGAGAACGGTGGAGTTTCTCTGGCAGGAAGGGCACACCGCCCATGCCTCGCTGGAAGAAGCCGAAGAACGGACATTGCAGATGCTCGATGTCTATCGCGATCTCTGCGAGACCGAGCTTGCAATACCGGTCGTCCCGGGCCTGAAGAGCGATTCGGAAAAGTTCGCCGGAGCACTCAGGACCTATACCATCGAAGCGATGATGGGCGGCAAGCATTGGGCGCTTCAGTCGGGGACTTCTCACAACCTCGGCGACCACTTTGGCCGGGTCTTCGAGATTGAGTTCCTGGATGCACAAGGCAAGCGCCAATTCGCCTATAACACAAGCTGGGGCTTGAGCACCCGAATCATCGGCGCCGTCATCATGGTGCATGGTGACGAGCGGGGCCTTAAGATGCCACCGCGCGTAGCGCCGACGCAGGCTGTGATTGTCCCGATCTGGCGCAAGGCCCATGAGCGAGAGACAGTGGAGGAAGCTGTCAAAAATGTCCGTGAATCGCTCGGAAGTCAGATTCGAGTCAAGGTCGATAACCGTGACGACAAGACGCCCGGCTGGAAGTTCAACGAGTGGGAACTGAAAGGTGTGCCGGTTCGAATTGAACTCGGTCCCAGAGACGTCCAGTCGGAGCAAGTGATGGTCGTCCGGCGCGACACGGGCGAGAAGCAGCCGGTGCCGATGGCCGATCTGCCGGAGGTACTGCCGAAGCTCCTTGAAGAGATCCAGGAGAACATGTACGCGAATGCCCGGAAGATGCTGGAGGATCAGTCCGAGCGGGTTACCTCGTATGACCGGCTTCGTGAGCGGACGGAAGCGAATGCAGGGTTTACCTACGCATACTGGTGCGGAAACGCCGAGTGCGAGGACCGGGTGAAGACGGAAACGCACGCCACCATTCGCTGTATACCGTTTGACCAGCCCGAGAGCGAGGGTGCTTGCATCGTTTGCGGATCATCGGCGAAGACTGAGGTCGTGTTCGCCCGAGCGTATTGACCGGTGTCGTGAGTCAGCAGCAACGTCGCATTTTTGTCTACCGGCCGCCAGCGCCCCAGATTCCGGAGAACCCACCACCGGAAGCGGAGCCCGATGAAGCCATTGATCTGACCCGCTGGCTGTTTTCTCCTATCGGGGCGGGTCTCGTCTGGGCTCTGGCCCTGGTGCTTTCGGCTCTGGCGGCAATTCTGGCACTGCTCGTCTTCCCAGAAAACTATGGAAAGCTCGCCGTCGAGGCTGGACTCTGGCTGGTCCTCGGCATCACCGTGTTCCACTGGTGGGTACCGCCGGGGCATCCGGAGCGGATGAATGCCGAGGGCCTGGCAGTTGCAGGGTGGCATGTCGTCATCACGGTACTGAGCACGGGGTTTGCCGCGTTACTGTTGATCGACCCGGCCGGCTTTCCGCCTGCTTTTACGATGGGTGATCTGTATCCGGTAGTTGTAGTC
>JBBDTL010000135.1:0-5688 GCA_040904465.1 Thermomicrobiaceae bacterium
ATCTCAACGGTCAGATCTGCCAGTTCTGCGTCTTCTACAAGTATCTGGATACAGCGAACCAGCAGGTCACGCGTGTTCCATGAGACGATTACCGCGGTCAGATCAGGCTCGGGTTGTGCAGTAGACACGTGTGGCCGTTCCCTCTGTGGCGAAGCAAGGCGAAATAATCAATCTTCTGCCCTGGTGCCGACCCGCTATGATTCTGCCCTGATCACGCCAGTTGGTGTCAAGCCTGCGACCGCCTCTCCCCGCTGTACGCCCTGATTATGGCATGCTAGGGTTCAGACGTTTTTGCGGTGCTCGCCGCCGCACGAATCACCTGATACGCAATTTCCAGACTTCCGCAGGATTGGCAGGGGCATGCGCGTCGTCCGCAACAATGGATATCTGAAACGCCGCCAGCGAATATCCCGCTGGACTGTATTCTTCGGGGTGCTGGGGCTGGGCGTCGCGATGGTCATGGTGCTTCAACCGGAGCTGATAATTCCTGCGTATGGTGTCCTGATCGTCGGGTTTCTCGTCTTCAACGCTGGAATGCAACAGATCACGAAGTGGAACCGTCGTCCCAGAGCAGATGAAGTGCTGGATCAGCTGCTCCGCCGCCTCAACGACCGCTACGCGATCGTGCATTACCCGCAGCTCGGCGGCTGGAGCCCCGAACACCTGCTCATTTCCCCCTCGGGAATTGTGGTAATAACCACACGGGCAGTCCCCGGAGAAATCGAAGTCGAGGGCGATCGATGGACCCGTAAAGGAAACTGGTTCGTTCGTTTCTTCGGGCTCGGAGGGCCGCAACTCGGCAATCCCACGGTCGAAAATGTGCGCCAGCGCGAGTCCGTTGAGGAATATCTGACGCTACACGGACTTCCCGGCAAGGAGCACGTTGACGGGGCGATCGTCTTCCTCAACCCACGATCGGATATCGAAGTCGCCGAGTCAGACATCAGTATCGCCACCGCAGAACAACTGCTTTCGACAATCCGGGACCTTGGTTCTGAGACCAACCTGGCGAATGACGATCGTAAAGAGATTCTGAATGAACTCTCGCAAGGAGACGATGTCGAGGGTCCGATCTCGCTGCCGTCTCGCGATCCCAATGCGAAGGCAGACGCCGCACGTTCATGAGTTCCCGGGAGTAGATCCGCGTGGAAGCAGCAGAGATCCCATCCGGAATCTGGCCAGTTGTTGGACATCAGAATGCCGTGGATCAGCTCGCCCGGGCTGTCAGCTCCGGGCGAATCAACCACGCCTATCTCTTTACCGGACCGGACGGAATCGGCCGACGTACGCTGGCGAAAACCTTCGCTCAGGCACTGGTCTGCCAGGTAGCACCGGAAGCCCGCCCGTGCGGTGAATGTTCGGCCTGCCGGCGCGTGCAGGACGGCACGTTCCCTGACGTCACCACACTAAGCCTGGAAACCCAGCTCGCCAGTAGCGAGCGGCGTGATTCTCGCAACACCGTTATCTCTATCGAGACTATTCGAGAGCTGCGCTCCTCGGTTTCGCTGCGACCAATGGAGGCAAACTGGCGTGTTGCCATCGTGGAAGACGTCGAACGCGTCTCTCGCGATGCCTATGACGCGCTTCTCAAGACGCTGGAAGAGCCGCCATCGTATGTCGTCCTCCTGCTGATTGCAACCGAGTTCGCCGCCCTTCCAGAGACGATCCGGTCCCGTTGCCGTCAGATCTCGCTGGAGCCGGTCCCCGGAGACCTCGTAGCAGAAGAGCTCATTCGGCGTGGCGCTGAAGACGAACAGGCCAGGCTGATCGCCCGGTTGACTCGTGGTCGAATTGCCCGCGCGTTTGATCTGATGGATGACCCGGAGACACTGGAGCAGCGGCGCAGTTCTGTGGACTCAGCACTGGAGATGATCGAGGACCCGCTGGCAGCGCTCGCCGAGGCCCGGCGCATGGCCGATCTTTACCGACGGGGTCAGCGCGATCAGGTGCAGCAGGAAGTCGATCAGCTTATCGGGCTCTGGCGGGATTTGTTATTGCACTCCGCTGGTCGTCCTGACGACGTGACAAACATCGACGTGATCGAGCGATTGACGGCAACCGGCAGATCATGGTCGCTCATCGAGATCCAGGCTGCGGTGGAATCCTGTTATCAGGCGCTGCACGATCTCAGCGTGAACGTCCAACCACGACTGGCACTGAACACAATGGTTGTTCAATGGCCGGAGCCGAGATGAGCGTGAACGCATCCCAGCGTATCTGCGCGCTCCGATTGCCCGGGACGAGCCGTGCCAGATTCGTCGATGCTGGTAGTATCGCCGCGGAGCTTGGTGACTGGGTCACGATTGACACCGGACCCGGGGAAGAACCCGGACAAATCGTCGTTGCTCCGGACCAGTGGCTGGAACCAGTTAGTATGGACGATGTCCCGACCGTGATCCGGCGACTGAGTGATGATGAGCTCGATGTCGTAGCCGGAAACATGAAGCGAGCAATAGCGCTTATCGATCCGGCTGCCAAGCTATTTCGCGCACTCGCCCCCAGTTGCTTTCTCTGCGGGCTGAGGCTGACGCTGACGGGCAATTCCGCGATTGCCGGGTACATCGGAGATGAGTCGGCTGATCCCGACGGGATGACAGGCAAACTCTCGAACGCACTTGAGATTCTGGTACATCTGGAACGCGATCTACGCGGCGATCCCGAGACGACGCTGCTGGGAGGGTCGACTGGACTGCCAGCCCGGGAAAAGCCGGAGACGTTCCGCGAGCTACTGAATCAGCGCATCGATGTGCTGCGCGATCCGGGCGCATTCGCCCCACAGGGTCTCCCCAGGCTCTGGAGCTCAGTTCGATCGCCTCACGGAGCCGGGAGGCTGGTTGCTGTCGATATACGCCACTGGAAAGCCACCGTCGAGCTGGAAAACGGCGATGAGGTGACCTGCGGCGTTGACGAGTTGCAGAAGCCGTAGGCGCCTAACTGGATCAGCAGGCCCGCCCCCCACCATCATTTCGAGCGTAATGCCGCACCTCAGCGTCAACGCCAATCGAAGCGAACCGGTTCACGAAGCAACGATGGCGGCATGCAATCGAGAAATCTCCCAGTAAAGTAAGCACAACCCCACGATGATCCTGTGTCAATGGTGGAAGACTCCCAATGCTCGTGGTCATCCCGAGCCCCTTCCCTCTGTCATCTCGAGCTTGCGAGAGATCTCCGCTGACCAGGATGAAGTTTCCTGGCGACGTCAGATTCATCGCTGGCGCTCGGAATGACAGGGGACAGGGGCAATGAAAACCCCCGCCTTGCAAAGGCGGGGGCCATTTCATACATGGGGACTTGCGTGCGGGACGAATCCTATCGAGGCGGACCGGGCAACCGTACCTGTAGCAGCGCCTCGTCCGCCAGCACATACCCGGTACCAAGCGCATCATCGACCGCGAGATGCTGGATATTGCTCAACTCCGGCACGCCGTCCTCACTCATGAACTGCTGCACGACATCGCCGTCCGTGGTGACCCGCAGAATACGGTCGTGTCCATCAGCGATGTACATGTGACCGCGATCTGACCGGTATGAAAATCCGACGGCGTTCTCGATTGCCGGTGTCGCATTGATGTCCACCGCGTTATCAAGTGCACCGCGATAGAAATCGAGCAGCTGGCCGTTCTCTGTCAGGACATAGATGCGGCCATCAATCATCATATCGACGCCGCCAGTTAGCTCCTCGGCGCCATTCCCGCCTGCCCAGTCTTCGGGCAACGCATCGAACTGGTCACTATGGAACCGGAGTATCTGACCTGTCTCGGGGCTCAGTGCGTAGAGGTTCCCGATATAGCCGCTAATCGCGGAAACATCGGTATATCCATCGTCGAACTTGCCCAGCTCGTTGCGTGTCCAGGACATCGCCGTCGCGTCATAAGTATAGACACTGGTCTCGTCCATCACCATCGGACTGCCCTGGCCCCAGGCGGCGCCTTGCAGCTCCCCGACGGCCTGACCGCCAACATCATCGCCCGAACTTATCAGGCGCATGAGACGGGATTCCTCTGAATCAAGCTGATACAGACCGTCGGTGAATACATAGAGCTGGCCATTGCCGAAGAAAAGGCTCGGGGAGACACCATCAGGCGCTGGCGGAACTCCACCGAGCATCTGGATGTTCCCGAGACGCTCAATTCCAAGCGATGTATCACGGGCATCAGCGATGGCCGCCTGTTCAGTCAGGATGATCGCTTCATCGCCACCAAGTTCGGCAGCCTCGCCAACACGCGCCTCGGATGCCTGCAGAAACGACTGCGCAACCACCGGATCATTCGATTGCAATGCGCTCTGCCGGGCAACACTCGCCTGCTCCATCAGCGCTTCAAACTCTTCGGTGCGCTCACGATCGCGACTCGCACTAATCGAATAGATAAGGCCAACCGCCAGGGCGAAAATCAATCCGACACTGACGAATCCAGCGTACTTGTTAATAGGAGCACGAGGGAGCCGTCGACGGACCCCGGTGAAATCCGGGCCCTGAATCGAGTTATCATATCGCTGGAGGCGCGGGAGACCGAAGGTGCTCTCGTCTTCTCGAGGACCTTCCATCGAGCGGTCGCGGTTGACCGCCAGTTGCCACACCCCTATGACTGCCGCTACCAGCGCCAGGACGGCGCCAGCCACTATCTCGGTCAGCGTCCGTTTTCCTTCCCGGTCGTGAACCTCGCTGCCCGTTTGCACGTCCTCGTGTTCGTCAGAGGTTGTGCCGGTGGGCGGATACCAGTAATCCTCGTTCTCGGCCTCATTTTCAGCGTCGTCGGAAGCATTCGCTGATGCGTAGGGACCGGGAGCCGGAGCCCAATCTTCCGATGAAATGGTATCAGGTAATTGGATGCGAGCGTCAATGAATTGAGCCTGATGCTCACTAGTGTGCACGGTCGCTGACCGTGAGTCAACCCCTCTCGATTGTGCCGTGTTTCGGCGGCGCAATCGTTCGGCAGTCTCTTCCGGGAGAAACGATGCGGCTGCGCTCGCGACATGGCGCAAAAACGCGAAATCTGCCTGTCTGTACGAGCGTTTCGGCTGACTAACGACTGCAATCGCTGTGGCATACGCGTGCTCGACGTTGTACGCCTCGGACAGCTCCTGGAGATGATCCGTTGCCGCAGAGGCATCGCTCCCGGTAAAGACGTCCTGCGGTTCACGGTGGATCACCCGGGCAAGCGAGCCAGAACAGAGCACTATCAGGTCACCAGGCTCGATTCTGGTGTGATAGAGATCTGGTTCGATTTCGCTGTGGAGTCCGAGTGGTTGTTCGAACGCGTTGCTGGTCTCGCTCCGGCGGGACCAGTGCCAGGCTTCCAGCCCCGGGAACGCATGCAACTGCGCATCCTGGGAGATCAGGATCTGGCTTGGAAGGACCTGCGCCAGGTAGAGATCGTCTTCGCGGGTAATTCCGCATGTCAGACCGTAGTAGAGCCGATCTTCATCCTCACGACCCTGGTTGTAGTGGTAGAGCTCTTCATTGACCGCTTCAATGGACGAACTGATCGCCGCAGTCGCCGTGACTTTCTGTCGGGTGGCGAGTTCCTGCTCCAGTCGCTCGAGGATCAACGGAGCCAGTTCGGCCGATTCAGCGTGCGGAACCAGTGGCTCGAGGATCGCAAAGAAGCTATGGACGCCTGATGAACCAATCCGTTCACAGCCGGCTGTTCGGATATATGGTGAATCGCCTGTGCGCATACCGCTGTC
>JBBDTL010000136.1:0-5687 GCA_040904465.1 Thermomicrobiaceae bacterium
GGTAAGCTGCATCCCGCTCGCGCCTCGATCAAACGCCGCCAGCATGATCAACGAGAAGACCAGTGAGATCGACGCGGCGATCAGCGCGATCCAGCGCGCAGTGTTCGCCGGAGCATTCGCCCAGAAGAGAATCACCAGCGCGCCCACCAGCGGGCTATAGGTCATGAGACTGAGAATCGGTAGCGAGTCCAAAAGGTGTACTCCCTTTACCGACGAATCGGCATCAGCGCACCCGTGTGCGCCTTACTGAAACAGATTACTTCCAAAGAGCATGAAGGCGCCGATGATAACCACCGCGCCAAGTGCTATCGCGAAAACGTAATTGGCGATCAATCCGGTCTGCGCCTTGCGCCACTGCTGGCTGGTAAACGTTACTAGCGTTCCCACCCCGTTGACCGTACCATCGATGACCTGTGCGTCCACGAATTTCCAGAGAAACATCGACAGTCCAAACAGCGGCCGCACAATCAGAAAGTCGTAGATTTCATCCAGATACCAGCGATTTGCCGCCAGCTTGTAGAGCGGCCCGAAAAGTTCTGAAATCCCTTTCGGGCTGATCGACCGTTTCACATACGCCGAGTACTGAATCAGCAATCCACTCACCGCGATGACAGTCGAAACACCGCCGAAGATGAGCGTGGTGCTGAGGGCAACATGCGGATGCTCGATCCCCGGGAAAGACGGGTCGATGAAATGGTGGAACCAGCCATCCTCCGGCGGGAATCCAATGAACCCGGCGGTGGCGGCAAATACAGCCAGCACCACAAGCGGAAGCGTCATGACGGCCGGAGATTCGTGCGGGTGCACGTGTTCAGTATCGAACCGCTCCTCCCCATGGAAGGTCATGAACACGGCCCGGAACATATACAGCGATGTGAAGAATGCGGTGATAAACCCAACGGCCATCACATACGGCTGGTCGTGAATCCAGGCACCGAGGATGATCTCATCCTTACTCCAGAACCCGGCCAGCGGGATGATTCCCGCGTTGGCCGCCGCACCGATAAGGAAGGTCCAGTAGGTGAGGGGCATGTATTTCTTCAGGCCGCCCATCTTCCGCATGTCCTGCTCTTCGTGCATTCCGTGGATCACACTGCCGGCGCCGAGGAACAGCAGTCCTTTGAAGAACGCGTGCGTGACCAGGTGGAATATGGCCGCCACCCAGGCTCCGGTCCCGAGCGCGAACGCCATGAATCCGAGCTGGCTGACTGTCGAATAGGCTACGACCTTCTTGATGTCGTATTGCGTCACTGCGATAGTCGCGGCCACGAACGCCGTTGCCGCGCCGACCACCGAGATCACGAACATCGCATCGGCCGATTGGCTTACGATCGGGTAGGCACGGGCAATCACGAAGATACCGGCCGTCACCATCGTTGCCGCGTGAATCAGCGCCGAGACCGGTGTTGGCCCTTCCATCGCGTCCGGCAACCAGACGAACAGCGGAAGCTGAGCCGATTTCCCGATCGCACCAGTGAAAAGCAACAGCGCGATGATCGTGATCGTTGACTGAGTCGCCGAGCCGACCTGATCAAAGACGGCAGCATACTCGATCGTCCCGTAGGTCACGAATATCAGCAGTATGCCGATACCGAATCCAAAGTCACCGACCCGATTGACGATGAACGCCTTCTTAGCGGCACTGGCTGCCGAGCGGCGCCGATACCAGAAGCCGATGAGCAGGAACGAGCAGAGTCCCACGCCTTCCCAGAACACGAACAGGACCAGGAAGTTGTCAGCCATAATCAACATCAACATGGAGAAGACGAAGAGCGGCAAATAGGAGAAGAACCGGTAGAGCCCCGGATCGCCGTGCATATAACCGACTGAGTAAATATGGACCAGCAATCCGACGCCACTCACGACCAGGAGCATCGTTGCCGTCAGTTGATCGACGAACAGGTTCACCGGAATATCAAAGTCGCCGGCAGGTATCCAGGTGTAGAGGTGCTGAGAGACCGCCTGCTCGTCAGACGCGATACCCAGGAAAACAAAGACGCTCAGGACGAATGATCCGGCAACCGCCAGAATCGCCAGCCACTGAGACGCGCTCTGCAGGAACCAGCGACCAAACAGAAAGTTGATGACCGCCGCCGCCAGCGGCAAGAGCGGTATCAGAAAAAGCCAACTGGACATCAGTTGCTACTCCCCATTGCGTCCCGGTTCCCCCACGTTCGCTCGATAAGCGCCACACTCATTGTCGCAGCTCACGGACTTCGTTGATGTCGACGGTATCGCGCTGACGCGTCAGCGCCATAATAATCCCGAGCCCGATCACCGCTTCAGCAGCGGCAATAGCGATGATGAACAGTGCGAAGATCTGGCCGGTAAGCTGGTTGAACTCCCAGGCGAAACCAATGAAGCTAACATTCACCGCGGTGAGCATCAGCTCGACGCACATGAAGATCACCAGTACGTTTCGCCGGGTCAACACTCCGACCATTCCGATGATGAACAGCGCCGCACTCAGAAACATGAAATGCTCGGGCATCAGTTCATTCACTCTGAACGCTCCTTCATTTCTTCTTCGGCAGGCGTTGAGGTGAACTCGTCGGCATCCCGCGCCATGATAATGTCGCGGTCACCAGCCTCATGCTTTACGTTAGCTGCACGCAGTGCGGCAATCTCGGGCTCGTCTGAGCCCCGTGTATGCGCCAGAGAGATCGTCGCAACCGTGCGGCGGGATGGTGACGGCTCCTCGTCCTCATCAGGTCGTCCCAGGAATAGTGCGCCGATCGTCGCCATGAGCAGAATCAGCGCGGTAGCCTGAACCGGCAAGACATAGCCCGAATAAAGTACCTGCCCGATTGCCTGGATGTTCCCGCCCGCCTGGGCCATTCCCTCTTCGGTCCAGGGCCCCGGTTCGGCCACCACGGTCCGGGTCAGGATCGCAGCAGCAATCTCGGCCAGAAGGACAATACCAAGCCCGAAGCCAAACACCTGTTGCAGCGGCCTGGCGCCATGAAATTCCGGCAGATCATCCGGATTCACAAGCATCAGAACAAAGAGGAAGAGAACCAGAATGGCACCGGTGTAAACGATGATCTGCACCGCGGCGAGAAACTCTGCCCGCAGCATCACAAAGATCGCAGCGACGTTGACGAACGTAATCACCAGCGCGATAGCGCTATGCACCGGGTTGCGCATCATGATCATCGCCCCGGCGGCGACAATCGCAATGCCGGATAACAAGTTGAAGACCAGTACTTCAGCGGCCATGTACCGTTGCCGTTTCGCCTTTCCCCACTACAGCATCCCCAGGCCCCACAGCCGGATGAGACCGGTCAGCAGGATATTGATCAACACCAGCGGCAGTAAAACCTTCCAGGCCAGCCCCATGAGCTGGTCGTAGCGGAAGCGCGGCACGGTGGTGCGAAGCCAGATGTAGAAAAAGAGGAAAATGCAGGCCTTGAGCCCGAGCCACCAGACCCCGTCCAAAATCGGGCCGTCTGTCCCACCGAGGAAAATGGTCGCCGCGAACAGCGAAATCACGATCATGCTGATGTACTCGGCCAGGAAGAAAAACGAGAACCGGAAGCCGGAGTATTCGGTGTGAAACCCGCCGATCAGCTCGGTTTCAGCCTCTGGCAGGTCAAATGGCGCACGATTCGTCTCGGCGACAGCAGCAATCAGAAAAATCACGAACGCCAGCGGTTGACTGAGGATGAACCAGTTCGGAAGCTGCAACGGTCCAAGGGCCAGCGTCTCATTCTGCTGACTGACGATCTCCACCAGGCTAAGCGAACCCGACAGGATAAATACGCCGATCAGTGACAGACCAAGGATGATCTCGTAGCTGATAACCTGCGCCGCTGAGCGCAGACCACCGAGCAACGAGTAGCGGTTCGCCGACGCATACCCGCCGAGGATAATGCCAAAGACAGCCATCGAGCCGATCGCAAGGAAGTACAACGCGGCGACGTTGATATCCGCTACGTAGAGATTGACTTCGTGCCCGAAGACCTCGATGGAATCACCGAACGGAATCACCGCCGCGGCAACCGGTGACAGGACAAACGAAAATAGCGGAGCCAGCAGGAAGATCCGCCGGTCGGCGTGCTTTGGGATAATGTCTTCTTTGGAAAGAAGTTTCACGCCGTCGGCGATGGGCTGGAGCAATCCGAGCGGGCCGGTCCGGTTCGGGCCGACACGATCCTGCATTGCTGCCATGATTTTTCGTTCGAAATACGTCATGTAGGCCATGAGGCCCAGCAACACGTTGAGGACGATGACCGCGAAGATGTAACTGGACAACAGATTTGCGTCCACGCTTACGCCCCTACCTCACAAGAATCCCCACGCGTTTCAGTGCAGCGTTTTCGGTGTTCTCACTGTTACGCGCAAGCAGAGCCCGCGCCAGCCCTTGCCTGTTTCAATCGTTTCCCGCGATCCGTACAGAATCGCCGCGCGCCGTCTCACACGATAACGGAGCGCCGCCTGCGCTCCGTATTCCCCGGGCGGAACTTTACCGCATCTACGCACCGGTGAACATCAAACGGTGCCAGCTCCTAGCGGTCAACCGAACCGAGCACGATATCGATCGTTCCGATCAGCGCAACGACATCCGCCAGCGCTGCGCCCTGCGCCATGTACGGCAGAGCCTGCAAGTTGACGAAATCTGGCGTGCGCAGTCGCACCCGATACGGGATCGGCGTGCCATCGCTGACTACGTAGTACCCGAGCTCCCCCTTGGAATGCTCGATCGCCTGATAGACCTCGCCCTTCGGGGGCGAGAAGCCCTTGATCACCCAGATGAAGTGACGCTGCATATCCTCCGCCGTCTTCATCACATTGTCGTGTGGCGGAATGACATACGGTGACTCAGTCAGCGACAGCGGCCCGTCAGTCGGCATTTGCTCCATACATTGCTCGATGATGCTGATCGACTGGCGCATTTCTTCCATCCGCACCAGATAGCGATCATAAACATCGCCCCGGGTTCCCAACGGCACATCGAATTCCATGCGATCGTAGTACAGGTATGGAGTCGCCTTGCGAACGTCGTAGTTGATACCGGAGCCTCGAAGGCATGCGCCAGTCAGGCTGAGAGAGATCGCATCCTCCGGCTCGATCACACCGACGCCTCTGGTTCGCGAGAGCCAGATCGGGTTTGACGAGAGAAGCGCCTCGTACTCCTTCTGCATCTTCGGGAACATCTCGCAGAAGTCCCTGACCATCCCCGGGAGCTGATCCGGAATCGGGCGAGAGAACCCGCCCATCTCCATCATGTTCGTGGTCAAACGTGCACCGCAAAATGTCTCGAAAATGTCGAGGATCGACTCTCGCTCACGGAAACAGTACAGCGACATCGAAAGCGCGCCGATATCAAGCGCGTGCGTCCCGAGCCAGACCAGATGAGAGGCAATACGTGCCAGCTCACCCATGATCATTCGCCAGTACGTCGCCCGTTCCGGAGCTTCGATCCCGCACAGCTTTTCGACGGCCAGAATGTAGCCAAGGTTGTTCGACGGCGCGGCGACGTAGTCAGTTCGGTCTGTCCAGGGGACGAACTGCGAATAGCGGTGCGTCTCGCCGAGCTTTTCGACACCTCGATGCAGATACCCCAGTACCGGGTCACAATCGACGATTGTCTCGCCCTCCATCGTGAGAATCACGCGGAGTACGCCGTGTGTACTCGGATGCTGTGGCCCCATGTTCAGGACCATCTGCCGCCGGTTCTCGGTCAG
>JBBDTL010000137.1:0-5673 GCA_040904465.1 Thermomicrobiaceae bacterium
TGATCGCAGCGACGATCCCCGCAAACGCAAACACCATTCCAATTCGGCTCGGTCTTGCGCCGAGGGTGTTGAGATAGACGTTATAGAATGGTGTGACGGCGCCAATCCCGAGCGCCAGCACGCCGGTCGCCCCTGAAAATACGAGAATATCACGCCGCACTTGCCGCCTTGCCGGCGGCAACTCGGGGATCGCCGCAAATGTGCCGTCTTCTTCACCGCTACGGAGCCGGGCTTCCTGCATTCGATACATGGGAATGAGCCCAACAACCACAACAACAAGTCCCAGAAGCAGCGCCAGTCGATAGCTCATGACGCTCTGAATCTCAAATCCGAGTATCTCGCTGAACAGCCTGGGTGACCATCCGCCGATAAAGCTGCCCAGCGTCAGTGATAGCGAATTGATTGAAAAGGCGAACACCGCCGCGGTCCCTCGATGTTCCGGCTGCTCCCATTCGAGAATAAACGGCATAATCGGAGTGATCAGGAACGCTGTTCCAGCTCCGGCAACGATAGACACGGCGAGGATGGGTACGGCACTGCTGAACATAGCTAGCGCTGCCGACGCGCCCACAAACACCATCGTGCCGTAGGTGATACATGTCCAGCCACCGAAGCGCCCGATAAGCGGACCCATCAGCATCGCGACGCCCGCCAGAGCCATCGTTGTCGTCGCGTTGTAGATGCCGATGAAGCCTTCATCGAACCCGGACTGAACGAGATAGAGGTTGTAGATCAGCAGGAAGACGCCGATGCCAACGTTGGAGAACAGATTGTAGAGCAGGAACAGCTGAACGTCCCGGCGAAAGTGTCTGACTTGCAGCAGGAACTCGCCAAATTGCTTCAATTTCCGCCGCAGGGCAGACAATGCCGGGACTCCGTCAATCAATGTCGCTGAGCGGCGACGTGTCTCACCTCGCCAGCCCGCACCAGTGTCATTGTATTTCCAATGCCAGGCTGCGTACTGGACCCGCGACGGGCAACGATACAATACACTGACACGATACGCCATTGTACGATCATGCTTGACCAGAATGAACATCCGGATGAACTGGAGCACTCGATGATCAAGTCAGTTTCCGCAATTGAATTGCTGCGGCTGGTGCTCGAGAACCCGCCGTCTGGCATTCTGACCGACATTGATGGCACGATCAGCAAGATTGCCCCCCATCCTGACCAGGCGATCGTCGAACCTGACGCCCGCACAGCGCTCGCCAGCCTCGCGCACCGGGTGGTGCTGGTCGGTGCAGTTTCCGGACGCAGTGCACTTGATGCACGGCAACTTGTCGGTCTCGATGATCTTGTCTACTCGGGAAACCATGGGATGGAAGTCTGGAGAGATGGGAACCTGGAACAGTCTCCGCTGGCATTAAAGTACACCCCGCGAATCGCCGACGCGCTGGCCAGATTTGACGGCAAGCATCCTGACGACGGTCTCTACCTGGAGAACAAAGGACTCACCGCCTCAATACACTTTCGCGGCGCCAGCAACCCCGAAGCGACAGCCGCACGTATCCTCCCCGCAATTGAACGTCTGGCCACAGAGTACGAGCTTGTCGTCACGCATGGTCGAATGGTTTTCGAGCTCCGCCCGCCCGTGGAACTATCAAAGGGAACATCAGTGCTGGATTTGATGGACGACTACAGGCTTGAGAGTCTCATCTACCTCGGCGATGATCTGACCGACGTGGACGCGTTCGACGCCCTCCGCGCGCGCAGAGCGGATGTCGGCGGTCACGCCTATGGAATCGGCGTGAAAGGGGAGTCGACTCCGATTGAAGTTCTCGAACGTGCCGATGCGTTCGTCTCCGGAGTCGAGGGTGCAATCGAGCTCCTGAACTCGCCGGCATGATCTGGCGGAGTGATAGACCCGCGTTGATTGAAGGGACTCTCGAGGGTGGAAATAGCCGTCTGTATAGCAACCTATCAGCGTTCACATGGGCTACGTAGACTCCTCGAAAGCCTCGTCCGCCAATCCGGGCTCGACGGTCGTTTCGGAGTGATTATCGTCGACAATGATCCGTCGGGTTCCGCCGAGGAGATATTCGAGGAATTCAAACCCTCTCTGGACGAACTCATCTACGCCGTCGAACCTGAACCCGGCATACCCGCCGCTCGGAACCTCGGTGTTGCGCTTGCGAGGTCGCGTGGCGCATCAATAGTGGCGTTTATCGACGATGACGAAGCCGCTACGGAGTACTGGCTCTCGACGCTAGTGCACCGCCTTGAGAATGCAGCCGCCGACGCTGTCAGCGGACCGGTTGAACCAATCTTCCCGGGCGACGCTCCTGACTGGGTGCGAAAAACACGATTGTTCAATCGATCGACATTTGCCGATGGGGCGGAACTAACCTACGCCTCCACATCCAACGCGATGCTCCGGCTGGACGCGATTGCCGGCGAACTGGAGCCATTTGACCCGGGGTTCCGCTTCAGTGGGGGATCGGACACCATGCTGTTTCTCTCGCTCAGGGCTTCCGGGAAGCGAATCGTCTGGGAACCCAATGCGCTGGTCTACGAGTTCATCCCGGAAACACGTATCTCCATCCGCTGGCTCACCGCAAGGAGCTACAGGCATGGCATAACGCTCGCACGCTGCGAAAGACTGGTCTACGGAAACACGCGCCGATCGCTCATGAGGGGAATCAAGGGAGCGCTTCAGATCCCGGCAGGCGCCGTAGAAATCGCAGCGAGCAAAATCCGGCACGACCCGCTCTGGCGTAACGGCGTCATCCGGATCGCTCGCGGGGTAGGGACGATTGCGGGTCTATTCGGTGCGACCTATGAGGAGTACGGCCGAACAGAAGAGCGCGATGATCGATCTGTTTACCAGGAATCCAGCTAGACAGGCAGCCGCTTCCTGACACCGCTCGTCGCCAACTTGATAACAAACCGGCTATTATCCAGGATATAGCGTCGCCAGAGCCTTTTCGGATCCTGCCAGAGACGAAACAGCCACTCCAGACCGTTGCGCTGCATCCAGCCTGGCGCCTGGGCGACTCGGCCGCTATGGAAATCAAACGCCGCTCCGACGGCGATGAGTACTGGTGCCTTGAGAAGTGAACGGTGATTCGCAACCCACCAGTCCTGTTTCGGGGCGCCAAGACCAACCCAGACGACATCAGCGTCACTCTCATTGATCTTCTTGATCACCGCTCGATCTTCAAGCTCTCCACTGGCAAGCATCCCTGGCGTGTGGATTCCGGCAACGTTGAGTTCCGGAAATTGAGAAGTAAGCCGGCCCACAAGTATCTCCGCCACGCCGGGTCCACCACCGTAGAAAAAATGTCGATGTCCGATGTCTCCAGATCGCCGGCACATCTCAAGCATCAGATCAGGTCCGTAGACGCGGCTTACCTGATCATGACCGGCACGCCGGGATAGCCAGACCAGTGGCATCCCATCCGGCGTGCGGATACCGGCGGAATTTACCGTCTCACGGAGTTGATCGCTTCGCTGACACTCCATGATCGTATGCACCGTGCAGATACAGACGTAGTGCTGCTCACCAGTTTCTATCCAGTTTTCGATCGTTTCCACAGCGAGGTTCATGTTCAACGCGCTGATACGAACACCGAGAATATCCGTGTCGAGAATCTGGGTTGGCACTACGCTGACTCCGAATCCATGCACACCTGCAATCTGCCCGATGATGCCATTATAATGTTCAATGTAGATCGCAAGTTGCGAAATCGTCGACGATTGCCGGATAACCGTGGATTGGACTGATCATGGGCGTACTTTCCAGAATGACTACGCTGATCAAAGTCAAGGTCAACTCGCTGCTGGGTTCCGCTGAAGACCCTCGGGAGATGCTGGACTACTCGTATGAAAAGCAACTCCAGATGCTCCAGGATGTCAAGCGAGGCGTCGTCGAGGTGACGACATCGAAGCGACGGATTGAGCTTCAGAAAAACAAACTGCAAGAAAGCGTCGACAAGCTGGGTAACCAGGCAAGGCAGGCGATGAGCCAGGACCGGGAAGACCTCGCCCGCCAGGCACTGGAACGCCGAAGCCAGCTTCAGCAGCAGATGGAAGGTCTGGATCAGCAGATCGCCACATTGGAGAAGGATCAGGCCAAGCTCGAACAGGCGGAACAGCGGCTTCGCAGCAAGCTGGAATCGTTCCGAAGCCGGAAAGAAACCATCAAGGCCCAGTATTCCGCAGCGGAGGCTCAAGTACGCATCGGTGAAGCCGTGAGCGGCATCTCCGAAGAGATGGCTGATATTGGCATGGCTATCGATCGAGCCGAGGAGAAAACGCAGGACATGCAGGCTCGATCCGGTGCAATCGACGAGCTAATAGAGTCCGGAACGCTCGAAGATTTCACGAGCTCCGGGCAGGATCCAATTGAGCGAGAACTCGGTCAGATGTCAATGCGTGACAATGTCGACTCAGAGCTCGAGGCAATCAAGAAAGAGCTCGGTAAGGGTGATGAGTCGAAGCAGCTCGGAGAAGGGAAGAGCGAATGATCATTCGGATCGCCACCGAAGGGCAATACCGCCTCAAAAGCGCGCATCTCGACGATTTGAACGACGTCGATGAGCAGATCATGACCGCAGTCTCCAATGACAACAGGGAACAATATCAGATCCTGTTCGATCAGTTGCTCGAAATCGTACGTACTAACGGCACACCGCTGGCGGAGGATGAACTGCTGGAGTCCGCTATGGTGCTTCCACCCCCTGATACAACATTTGAGGAAGCGCGAAAACTTTTCGTCGGCGACGGCGTCATTCCAGCCGAGCTGTAATCGTCCTCGCGAACCTGAAGACTTGCTTTTACGGCCCTGGACTATTCCAGGGCCGAATTTTTTTGGTTCCGGACGAACGTCTATTTCTAAAACGGAATCTCCCACATCGGATACCAGCGCTCGAAATCCTTCTCGATCGGCATCTCGCCGTCCAAAAGATTCGCCAGCCGCATCTCTTCAGCGTTATCTCGTTCCTGCGGCCCGGTCGGGATGAACGGGTAGAACATGCCACGGCGGAAATTATAGAACCAGTAGACTGCGCGATCGTTTCGATCATGAAATCGGAAAAGCGCGGCCAGAATACGATCACCAAACTGATGCTCAATCAGCGTGGTTGAGACGACGTGAATTGTTGCGACCATATCCTCGAAGTCTGAATCCTCCAGGATAATCCAGTCAAAACCGTAGTTGTCCGAATGAGTCCGGAACGATGCGCCAGTATCCCTGGTGGAAAGCTTGAGCAGATCATTCAGTTCGTCGGCTGCCTGATCGAAGTAACCTGAAGAGACAGGGCGAAACGTGATTGCCGACAGCCGATCGGGTTCGAGACCCAGGGATGTCTGCATCGTGATGTGGGCCGTCGCCATTCCAAAGATTCGCTCCATTTTGGGTGGTTCCGGTCGGGTTCGCCCAAGCAGTGAATCGAGGAACCGTCTCACATGCCCTCCATCTGGCGCTGTAATTGCCGGAGATTGTCCAGGCGTCGCTCGAGCGACGGGTGCGTCGACAAAAGTTCAGAGAACCCGCCACCACCACTTGACGCCGCCGCCGGGATGATAAAGAATGCGTTCATATCGCTGACTTCACGCAAATCCTGTTTCGGCACTTTGTCCATTATTCCGCTGATCTTCATCAGCGCCGACATCAGCGCCTGGTGGGACCCGGTGATAAATGCAGCTCCTCGATCTGCATCAAATTCCCGG
>JBBDTL010000138.1:0-5665 GCA_040904465.1 Thermomicrobiaceae bacterium
CATCGATCGTCGTGGATACAAGGCGTATCGAGATATCCGTGGCGAGTATGAATTCAATGGATGCCGTCTGGCCATCGACCACGTGCAGGCGGATCCGTTCGCTGCTCCGTCGCGGATGCGGGTCATCTTTGATCGAGATGAACTTTCACTGCCACGAATAAACGAACCTCTCGAGCGTGTCGCTCTGGAAGATTTTCTGGCACGACGGTTCATGGATCAGATGCGGAATCGGCCTGGCGGCCGTCAGGGCAGCGGGAAATCCGGCGCGATCCAGATAGATGCTGGCCGGCAGGAAGTGATTGAGCGGACAGCGTGCCGGATTTCAGATGAGTCAGTCGAACTGAGAATCTCTGCGGGTCTGCCGGCTCAGGGACGGAACATCCTCGGCCGCGCGGCCGAGACCTTGTTGACTGAGAATCTCCCTGATCTTGGACGCGGTGCGTGCGTGCTAAACGACTATGAGCAGCAGGATGCGCGGGCATTTATTGATTCGATTGTTGACGCGGCAGCGATTCGCGAACAGTTGCGCGATCGAGGGCTCGTCGCGTTCGTGGCTGATGGGGCGACACTCCCACGAGAGAGTAGCGTAAGCGATCGGCCAATGCAGCGTGATGCGGTGCCGTTTCGGAGCCCGGCGAGTCTCAGAGTAGACCTGGATCGTCCAATCGCCGGACCCGTAACGGGGATGGGCATTGCCGAGGGGATTACGGTGATCGTCGGAGGCGGATTCCATGGTAAGTCAACGCTGCTGGAAGCGCTGTCGCGAGGCGTCTACAACCATATCCCTGGGGATGGACGTGAACTGGTTGTCTGCCGAGAAGATGCGGTGAAAATCCGGGCCGAGGACGGGCGCAACGTTGCCGGGAACGATCTCACCACGTTTATCAACCGGCTTCCCCTTGGACGGCAGACCGACAACTTCTCCAGCGAGAATGCGTCTGGTTCGACTTCTCAGGCGGCAAACATTCTTGAGGCGATTGAGGCGGGCAGCCAGTTCCTCCTGATGGACGAGGACACGTGCGCGACTAATTTCATGATCCGGGATGATGTCATGCGGCGGCTAGTGCCCGACGATTCTGAACCGATCACACCGTTTATCGATCGAGTACGCCAGCTACACGATCTCGCGGGAGTGTCGACGATCCTCGTGATGGGCGGCACCGGCGACTATTTCGGTGTTGCGGACACCGTCATCTGGATGAACGAGTACGAGCCTGATGACGTGACACAGCAAGCGTTGGACCTCGTTGAGCGACGATCTTCGCCGGCTGGTGAAAACATTGAGATTGTTGAGCGCATCCCGGAACCGAAGTCAATCGACCCCACCAGGAAAAACCGGACCAGGACGCGTGCATCAGGGACGGAGGAGATTGGATTCGGTGACGAACAGATCGACCTGCGTGGCGTTGAGCAGATCGTCGACCCCAGTCAGACCCGTGGTATCGCCGAGATACTCGTACACGCACGTTCGACGGATGTGATCGATGGAAAACGGTCGATCCGCGAGATTCTCGATGAGATCGACCGCTTTTTGCAGCGAAAACCTCTGGATTCAGTGTCGAATTTCAGCGGCCACCCCGGTGACTTCGCGAGGCCCCGTCGCTATGAAATCGCCGCCGCGCTGAACAGGCTCAGGTCACTCTCGGTAAGTCAGCGGCGTTGACACGGTTCAGCCCGAACCGGAGCCCTCAGTCGCTCGCCATCGATGGTTTCGCCGCAGATTCATTGACAGGGACGACCAGTGAGTAGGTCAGGCTGTCCGCAAGAGCCATCCACGATGCGGCGATCACGTTCGGGGACGAGCCAACCGTCTGCCAGGAGCGCACGCCGTCACCTGAGCGAATCCAGACGCGGACGACTGCGCCTGTTCCGTGGTGATCGTCGAGCACTCGAACCTTATAATCTTCGAGCTCCACATTTGCGATCTGAGGATAGAATCCCAGAAGTGCCTTTCTCGTGGCTGTATCGAGTGCGTTGACGGGCCCGTTTCCTTCGGATGCCGTGTGGTACGTCTCGCCGTGAATGTCGAGTTTTACCATCGCTTCGGAGAGCATGCCCTGGCTGCGACGATATTCGGCGAGGACAGTGTAGTCGAGCGCTTCAAAGGGAGCGACGTAGCCATCCATAGCCCGGCGAATGAGGAGTTCAAGCGACGCGTCGGCGTCTTCGAACCAGTAGCCCTGATGCTCAAGTTCTTTGATCTGCGCAACTAGCCGTGTCACGATCTGCGGTTGATCGCGGAGGTCAATCCCGAAAGTCTCCGCCTTCATGATGACATTGCTGCGGCCGCTGAGCTCCGACACGAGCACGTGGCGGCCATTTCCGACAATCTCGGGATCCATGTGTTCGTAGGCAACCGGGTCCTTGGCGACGGCGTTGACGTGAAGACCCGCCTTGTGCGTGAAGGCATGTGTTCCGACGAATGGGAGCCGGGCGTCGTGAATGACGTTGGCCACCTCCGCGATGTAGCGCGACGTCTCGGTCAGGTGGTGGAGATTGCCTTCCGGCAGGCACTGAAATCCCATTTTGTGCTCGACCACCGGGATTAGCGAACAAAGGTTGGCGTTGCCGACACGCTCCCCGTAGCCGTTGACTGTCCCCTGGACCTGGATGGCGCCTGCTTCGACCGCAGCAACGGCGTTGGCGATCGCCAGTTCGCAATCATTGTGCGTGTGAATACCAACCGGGCAGGATAGTAATGCCCCGATTTCTTTCACGGCCTCAAAAACGAGCCCTGGCATCGCCCCGCCGTTGGTATCGCAGAGAATGATTGCGTCTGCACCGGCCGCCGCCGCCGCCTGGCAGACCGAAAGTGCGTAGTCCCGATCGTCGTTCCAACCGTCGAAAAAGTGCTCGGCGTCGAACAGGACTTCCCGGTCGTTGCGTTTGAGAAATGCAACCGTATCGGCGACCATACGCAAGTTTTCCTCAGCCGTCGTGCCGAGAACACGGTCTACCTGGAAGCGTGAGGCTTTGCCGACGATCGTCACCGTTGGCGTGTTAGCCTCGAGCAATAGTTGTACGTTGCGATCCTGGTCGACGACGGTGCCGGCTTTCCGAGTGCTGCCGAAGGCGGCAATTCGGGCGTGTTTCCAGTGTTCCCGGGCGGCGGCTTCGAAGAACTCAATGTCTTTCGGGTTGGAACCGGGCCAGCCACCCTCGATGTAACTAACGCCAAGCGCATCGAGCGCGCGGGCGATCTTCAGCTTGTCCTGCGACGTAAGTGAGAGGCCGTGCCCCTGGCTTCCATCCCTCAATGTTGTGTCATATACGGCGACCGTTCTGGCTGACATTCTCGTCTCTCCCGTTCCATGCACGCAAAAAAACCTCCCGAGCTGGGAGGCATACCGTCACTTCATCGTTCTAATTACGTCTGACTCTTTGTTAATGCCTCCCCAACGCAAAACGCCCCGGCTCGCGGGGCTCAATAATCTCGATAATAATGCACGCGCCGCTGATCTGCCGATCAGGCATCGAATCAGTGGTAGGATGTGCGCTTCGGGCCAATATCATGGGTGCTCCTGCACTAACCGAGTTGGTGAAGTGTAGAGCGTGCCGGATACGTTCGTCAAGTTATAGAACAGCGAATGCAAGACAGGAGGCCGATTGGTGAGCGTAGCGGCAATGGTTGAGCCGTCCATGACTGACGTTCTGGAAGCCCGGAGAAGAATCCGGAACGAGATATTTCCAGTGACTCCGCGGCTGAGCGATTCGCTCTCGGAGATCGCCAGGCGAGAAGTATGGCTCATCCCGGAGTGCCTGCAGCGTACCGGTTCATTCAAGTTTCGTGGCGCACTCAACCGGATGATCATGCATAGCGATCACGGCGGCGCCCCTGTCATCACCGCATCATCGGGGAACCACGCGATTGGAATGACTGTCGCTGCTCGACTCACCGGGGTCCAGGCAACCGTGGTGGTTCCAGAAGGGGCTTCGGAGGCAAAGCTGGAGCAATTGCGGCTTATGGGTGCGGACGTTCTGGAGATGGGTACCGGGTTCGACGAGGCGGAAAATATGATGTTCGCCTATGCTGAGAGCCACGGTCTTGAAATCGTCAACTCGTTCGACCGGGACGTCATCGCGGGACACGGTACTGCCCTGCTTGACGCGCTGCGACACGTTCCCGATTTGGGAGTGCTGCTTGCTCCCGTCGCATCTGGAGGTTTGCTTGCCGGCTGTGCGATCGTCGCTCAAGCGCTGGCGCCAGCGTGTCAGATAATCGGAGTGCAATCTGAAGCGTGGCCGGCGATGGACCGTTCGCTGAGGTCGGGTGAACTTACGATGGTAACGGGGGCGGAAACGGTAGCTGACGGTCTTGCAGGCAATGCAATGAGATCGACACTTCCGTTCCAGATCATTCAACGTCAGGTAGCGGACGTTCTTCTGGTTGACGAGCTTCCGCTCCTGAGAGGGATTCGACATGCTCTGCTGAGGGAGCGCCTGGTCGTGGAGGGTGCGGGGGCAGCAACGATCGCGGCTATACTGGATCGTCAGCCGCTTCCCGGCGAAGGGCCGGTGGGCCTAATTCTCAGCGGAGGAAACTGTACCGAGTCGGCCCTTCGAGAAGCGCTCGATACGTGACCCGAGTCAGATGCGCCAATTGTCTGGCGCATCTGACTCGCGGGAGCAATCTGAAATGCTCCCGTTCCCTGTCGTGGTGCCGGTTAGCGTCTACCGGAAGTGAATGTCGATCGGCGTGTCGATCAGCGTTGGTCCATTCCGATGACTTGCAGCCTCGATGGCTTCTTTCAGCGCTTCAGGAGACTCCGCTCTCACACCTTCAATGCCGTATGCCCGTGCGAGGGCCACAAAGTCGGGGTTTTTAAGATCAACGGCGATGAACCTTCGGTCGTGTTCGGCAGCCTGTTCTTCTTTGACCGCGGTATAGGTCGAATCGTTGAAGATCACGATCGGCAGCCCGACGTCGAACTGCGATGCGGTTGCCAGTTCCTGCATCGAGTACTGGAATCCGCCATCGCCCATGATCGCCACGACCGTCTTTTCCGGGCGGGCGATCTTCGCGCCGATCGCCGCAGGCAGGGAATAGCCGAGCGTGCCGTAACCCGACGGGAAGAAGAACGTTCGCGGCTCGTAAACTGGATAACGTCGACAATTGACATAAGACATCATCGTCATGTCGTTCACCAGGATACCGTCATCGGGGATCGCGTCGCGCAAAGCATCAACGTAGGGCTGCTGTGCGCTTCCCCAGCAGGTGTCGATAGCTCTGGTCCGGATTTGCTGGACCTCTCCGAGGCTCCAGCATTGCTTCTGAATGTTTCGCTCGCGAAGCCCTGCGACCAGGGCACTGGCGGTCTCCCTGACATCCGCGACGATTGGAACCGTAGGCGGGTAATTCCGCATCACTTCGTTTTCGTCGATCTCGATGCGAATCAGCGATTCAGGAAGCGGCATTCGCTGGTAGTCCGTCTCCTGTGCGCCGAGTTTGCTGCCAAACACGATTGCGAGATCGGCGTCTCTCAACATGTCGTCGACAGCGTTTCCTCGCTCCCAGTTATTCCCGATCGTCATTGGATGGCGATCGGAGATAGCGCCTTTGCCCATCGCCGACGTAATGACTGGCGCGCCGAGCAGCTCAGCGAGTGATGCGAGGTGCTGGGCAGTGCCCTCTCGCATTGCTCCCCCACCGCAATTGATCACGATC
>JBBDTL010000139.1:0-5645 GCA_040904465.1 Thermomicrobiaceae bacterium
ATGATCCAGAGGTCTTTGGCCTTGAAGGTCTGATACGGCACGATACTCGGGTGCGCGTTGCCGACACGTTCTGGCAAGTCCCCAGTCGTCAGATAGCTGCTGCCGACATTCGCCAGCCAGGCGATCGCTGACGTGAACAGCGCCGAGTCGATGTGCTGGCCCTTCCCCGTCGCATGCCTGGCATGGAGCGCAGCAAGGATCGCATTCGATGAAAATAGCCCTGTCGTTATGTCAACTATCGCCACACCGACCTTCATCGGTTCGCCGTTGACCTCGCCGGTAATGCTCATGATGCCGGCTTCGCCCTGGGCGACGAAGTCATATCCGGCATGCCCGGCGTACGGCCCGTCCTGCCCGTAGCCGGTAATCGAGCACCAGATGAGGCTCGGGTTGATGGCGCTCAGGTCGTCATAGCCGATACCCATGCGGGCGAGCGCGCCGACCTTGAAATTCTCTACTACGATGTCGGCCTTTTTCGCGAGGTCAATCAGGATCTGTTTGCCCTGCTCGCTCTTGAGATCGAGCGTGATGCTGCGTTTGTTGCGGTTGACGCAGAGATAGTAGGCACTCTCAGTACCGGCCCAGGGCGGTCCCCACCGACGGGTATCGTCGCCAACTCCGGGCTGTTCGATTTTGATGACGTCCGCCCCGAGATCACCCAGGGTCATCGTGCAATACGGCCCGGCGAGAACTCTGGAGAGATCGAGAACTCGTACTCCTTCAAGTGGTCGTGACATGGGATTGTGTACTCCTGTTTGATACTGCCTGGGAAGCTCGCATCGACAGCACGCTGGTCATGAACGCGGGCCTAGCCTAGCACATCACGTTGCGGGCTTCGCCCTGGGGGTGCATCGGTCCACCCGGGTAGACGTCGCCCACTGGTCCACCTCAGTTGGGACACTCGGGGTAGCGACGATTTGGGTGCGATGCGTTAGGCTGCCCGGAGTAATCAGTAGATCAGCAACCACAAAACAAGGAGGGCCAAGATGCCGCTGGATACCAGTTCGCTGCGCCAGCAGTTCCCGATTACCGAAGAATGGAACTATGTCAATCACGCCACCCACGGACCGTTTCCGATTGCTACATCGACTGCCATCAGCGCCCTGGCGAAAGCCTGGTATTCTCCGCCGGATCTCGATCACTCCGGCAACGACAAAACCACCGACTCGGTTCGTCGAATGATCGCGAAGATGGTCAATGGCAAACCGGAAAATGTGGCGTTTACCGGGAGTCTGGCTGAGTCGATGAGCCTTGCCGCCAGCGGCATGGATTGGCAGGCTGGCGACAACTGCGTGATTCCGGAGCATGAGTTCCCGTCGGTCGTCTACCCTTTTCTGAATCTGGAACGTCGCGGCGTTTCCGTCCGGTTTGCCCCCAAGGGCGCAGACGGCTTTACCAGTCTGGATGCGATCCGGGCGACAGCAGACGACCGTACCCGGGCAATCGTGGTCAGCCATGTGGAATTTATGAACGGTTTTCGCAATGACCTGGCAGCGCTTTCGCAGATGGCTCATGAGATGGGCGCGTTGCTGGTCGTTGACGCCACGCAGTCGCTTGGTCCCAGCGTTGTCGACGTCGCGTCGACCGGCGTAGATGTCATTGCTGCGCACAGCTACAAATGGCTGATGGCCAGCTACGGGGTCGGCGTGACCTATCTCTCCGACCGGGCAATCGAGCGGATTCATCCTACCTATGCCGGGCGTCTGTCAGTGAATCTCGGTTTCGAAGATCTGGGCTACGAGCTCAAGTTGCGGGACGGGGCAGCCCGGTATCAGACCGGAGGGCTGAACTGGATCACGCTGAGTGGCCTGTGTGCTTCGCTGGAGCTAATTACGACGATGGAGCCGTCAGATATCGCTGCGCACACTGTGGGGCTCACAGAGCGGCTTATGGACGGCGTCGAATCAAAGGGTTACACAGTGACATCGAGCCGGGAGACGGAGCACCGCTCGGCCATTGTTGCCTTCACCACGGGTAGTTCGGAAGAAGACGCCGCGCTGGTGTCGGATCTGGAGCAGAAGAAGATTTCGGTGGCGCTTCGGGGCCTCGGCGTGCGTGTGTCACCGTATTTCTATAACACTGACGACGAGATCGATCAGCTCGTGGAAGCGCTGCCGTCCCGGTAGTCTGATTCTCCGTGTCCACCCCGGTGGACTGGAGGGCCTTCATTGACGACGACTTGTCTGTCGGGAGAGATCGCGATACTATTAGGAATACCCTGTAGGGGTATAGTGCATAGTGATTCAAAGCGAATTGAGGAGTAATCATGGCAGAGCGCGTGTATAAGGTTCCGGATGTAAGTTGCGACCATTGCGTGAGTTCAATCACCAAGGAGTTGACGCAAATCGACGGTGTGCAGAACGTGCAGGTCGATCTGCAGTCCAAGCAGGTCACCGTGATCGCGAGCGATGAGGTCGCCGAGCAGCAGATTCGAGACGGGATCGACGAAGCCGGATTCGACATCGCTGAATAGCGGGTATTGAACTCGACATAACGAGTAGAACGACACCTCGCGCGTTTGCGTTGGCAGGTGAGGGGATTCAGCTCGGAGTGCAAGCCTGAGCTGAATTCCTGTAGAGGAGCGAACCGCGGTATGTCACCAGATCCGGGTCCACCCCGGTGTACTGGCTGGGAAAGCGGGAGCGTCGGCTCGGTCCAGCTCCGGTCGGCGATGATTACTCACCGGTTAACTTCTGGATCTGCCTTGCGTCGTGACCGGACGTGAACCATACTCCTAGCGCTGTGCTGTTGGCAGGCACTGGGAAGGTTCACGGTGGTCAGTCCGGCGTTTGAAATCCTCCGCTATCGCAGCCTCCTCCGCAACCTCGTCGCGAAGGATCTGAAGGTCCGGTACAAGAACTCCGCGCTGGGGTTCGTCTGGTCATTGCTGAACCCGCTGCTGCTGATGCTGGTCTTTACCTTCGTCTTCACGCAGCTTCTGGATCAGGGGATTCCTGATTACCCCGTTTTCGTGCTCACCGCGCTGTTGCCATGGACCTGGACGGCTTCCGCCATCGCGATCGGGACCGGCTCACTCATCGATAACGCCCCACTGATCAACAAGGTTTACTTCCCGCGCTATCTCTTACCGGTCTCGGTTGTGCTATCCACCGGGATGAACTTCGTCCTGGGGTTGCCGGCGTTGTTCCTGCTGATGGCGACGTTCGACCGTCCGTTTACCCAGTGGATGCTCTACATCCCGGTGATCGTCGCCGTACAGGGCATCTTTCTGATGGCGCTTGTGCTCTTTCTCGCACCGCTGCATGTGCACTTGCGGGATACGATGGTGGTTGTCGATGTCGGGATCACCGCCTGGTTCTTCCTGACCCCGATTCTCTACTCGGTGGAGATGGTCGTTCCCGACCTTGCCGCCTGGATGTACCGGGTTAATCCGATGGCCGCCATCGTGGCCGAGTACCGGACCATTCTTTACGAAGGAGGGGTGCCAGATCCGTTGTTCATGGGCCGAACCGGGGTGACGTCGCTGATTCTTCTGGGTCTTGCCTATCTGTTCTTCCAACGTCTGAACCGGAATATCGGGGAGCATTTGTAAACGATGTCGTTGTCAGCCCGTGGAGCCGCGAAATCGGACATTGCCGTCGAGTTTCGGGATGTATCCCGGCGATTTACGCTGTATCACGAGCGGCGAAACTCGTTCCAGGACTGGTTCATCGGACTGATTCGCCCTCGGGGGCGAAGTGAGGCGTTCTGGGCGCTTCGGGAGGTTAGCTTTACGGTCGGCTGGGGTGAATCGCTCGGTGTACTGGGACGAAACGGTGCCGGAAAAAGCACGCTACTAAAGCTGGTTACAAGGATTCTGGAGCCGACTGCTGGCGAGATCGTCCTGCATGGCGACACGCACGCGATGCTGGAGCTCGGCGCGGGGTTTCACCCGGAGCTCTCCGGCCGGGACAACGTCTATCTCAACGGCAGCATCTACGGTCACGACCGCCAGACGATGGCTGAGCGGATCGATGCGATCGTGCAGTTTGCTGAACTCGAGCAGTTCATCGACACGCCGGTGAAACACTATTCCTCCGGGATGTTTATGCGGCTCGGATTTGCGATTGCGGTGCACATGGACCCGGAGATCCTGGTGGTCGATGAGGTCTTGGCCGTTGGCGACGCGAATTTCCAGGCCAAGAGCCACCGGGCGCTGCATCAACTCAAGGCGCAGGGGACCACGATTCTGTTCGTTTCACACAATGCAGAACAGGTGCGGAGTTTCTGCGACAAGGCGATCTTGCTGGAGAATGGCCGGCTGATCGACAGCGGCCAGGTGAATGATGTGGTCGATCACTACGAACGCCTGCTGGCCGGTGCGTCCGAGACGATGGAGCTAATGCGATTGAGGGCGCTCGATAGTCAGGGACGTACCTCGGAAACAGTGGCTCCCGGGGAAGATATCGAAATCGAGGCGCTCATGCGTGTACCGGATGAGGGTATACCCGATGACGTCGCGCTTGGACTCGACCTCTACGACCAGGACGGCGCTCACCTGTTTGGGCGGTCCTCCCGAGTCCCGCCGGACCTGTCACTCAACCAGGTCGATGGCGGAAATCTCGCGACGGCCCGAGGGCGAATCCACAAGCTGCCACTTCGCGAAGGTGAGCTGCGGCTGGTCGCCACCCTCCAGCGGACGGGTGGTGACGATCAGATACTGGGCCGCCGGGAGACGGTGATCAGTGTTCGCAGCAGCGGGATCTCAACGGAACGCGGCATGCTCCATCTCGATCATGAGTGGAACTGGTCGGCTGATGGACGAGTTTCCAGCGAGCAAACCGGACCGAGGAAAGGGAAGTAGACGTGGAAGATGTTCAGCGCTGGGCCGGACTGTACCGGGTACTCGATGACGGGGCCGACGTCGGTACCGAGGCCTGGACCCGGGAAGTCGGATCGGACCAGATTCGTCTGACATCGGTCGTAAATCGCACAGATGAAGACGAGTACGAGGAAGAGATCGAGATCATTCTGGAGCCGGACTGGCGGCCGCTACAGATGACGATTGATCGGGCAACGGCTGATGGTGACCGGCGTTACGTTGGGCGACGCGTCGGCAGCGCCTGGATAAGCCAGATCGTCCGGGAAAGCGGACCAATGCGGACCGCCACTCAACCGTTTGATTCAGACACCCATCTCGACTATCTCACCGCTCATACCAACAGCGTGACGATGCACCGGCTGGCGCTGGGGCAGGAGACGGGACAGGAGATCGCAGTAGTGTATATTGACCCCGATACCTGGACGCCTTCACTGGTCCGGCAGAAATACGCCCGTCTGGCTGATCCGGAGCCGTTCGAGGTGGCCGGTTTGCAGGTAGCGCGCGCCTATGAGTATCTCGGGGCATCCGGAATGGAATACACGATCTGGACCGACGAGAACGACATCATTCTTCGCTACGAGGACCTCTTCGAGATCGTCGAGCTACACAACATTCAGTAACAGCGGATCACTCCTGATCAATGCGGTTGACCACTGTTTCAAAGATTGCCCGGATCTCGTCTACCTGCTCGGGATCCTCTTCCGGGTGGTAGTCCGAGGTCATTGACACCGCGATCAGATGGGCATCGTCGAGAAGATAGGCAACATCCACCAGCGCCCCTTCCTGGCTCATAGTCGCCCGGACAAGCGGATGTCCGTCCTGC
>JBBDTL010000140.1:0-5606 GCA_040904465.1 Thermomicrobiaceae bacterium
CCATCTCCACGGCCTGTTTGCCGTTCTGGGCTTCAGCGACGACATCCACCCCGCGCGCTTCCAGCAGGCTCTTCAGTCCGTCCCGGAATAGTAGATGATCGTCAGCGATCAATACCCTCACGTTACTCTCCTGTGGTCTGACCGGCATGCACCTGCGCCGGAAGATAGCCCGTAACCACCGTGCCGGAGCCAGGCTCCGACTCGATCTCCAGCCAGCCACCAACCGCAACCGCACGCTCCTGCATAATCGACAATCCAAATCTCGGCCTGGAGCGGCGCTCGAACGAATCCGGATCGAAACCGGCGCCATTGTCAGATATTCGGACCAGCACTCCGCTGTCCTGCTCCTGCAGCTCCACGCTGATATGTGCGGCGCTTGCGTGCTTGCGAACGTTGGAGAGCGCTTCCTGCACGATCCGCAGCAATTGTAGTTCGGCGATTGCCGACAGCGCATCGGCAGCCCGACCGCTGGCGTCGATCGAGAGCTCCACCCGTAGCCCGGTCTGGTCCTGCCAGCGCTCAATGAAGTTTGCGATCGCGCCAATGACGCCTTCCTGCAGTTCGCCGGCGGTGCGAAGCCCCAGGATACCCTCCCGGACATCGGTGTAAGCTTCCCGGGCTGCCTGAGAGAGCTGCTGCAGATGTTCCCGGCCGCGATCAGTATCACCATTCTGCAGGAACTGATCGGCCGCCTGGGCTTTAGTGTTCACATAGCCAAGCAACTGCGCCAGGCTGTCGTGCATCTCCCGGGCAATCCGTTCACGTTCCTCGGTAATTGCCATCGCTTGCACCTGCCGGTGGAGCCGGGCGTTGTCGATCGCCAGCGCAGCCTGGGTTGCGAACCGTTCCAGCGTGTCCTCATCCGAGGCGTCAAACGATCCACCGCCGATCTTCTCAGTCAGATAGAGATTTCCGACGATGCGATCCTGCACCAGAATCGGCACCGCCAGCAGACTGTGCATCGGCGGGTGATTCGGCGGGAAACCCTCTGATTGTGGATGCTTCGTCAGATCATCGAGCCGCAGGCGCTCTCCCTGGTGCAACACGAGCCCAAGCAAGCCATGGCCTTCCGGGATGGGGCCGATGAGCTCGCGATCTTCCAGACTGATACCGGAGGTTAGAAACGCCTCGATGCCTCCGCCCTCCTCCACCAGTGACAATGCACCATAGCGCGCCCCGACCAGCTCCCGCGCCTGATCGACGACTTTCTGTAGCACGACTTCCAGCTCCAGCGCACTGGTGATATCCAGTCCCGCCTGATGCAGCAGCCAGAGTTCCCGGTTCTGCTGCGCCAGACGGTCCTGCATCCGACCGATGACCGAGAAGATCGTTTCGGCGAAGAAATAAACGCCGATCAGCACGACGACAAGGAGAATTCCATAGATCAACCACCCATTGGTAAAAACAGGCAGCACGAGCTGACGCATCAGCTCCAGCAATATCAGGAAGAGAAGTGGCGCCAGAATCGCCAGACGCTTGAGACGCGGCAGGCTCCCCGGATCACCGGCGCTCGGGAGTTGCATCGTTCGCTCTTCGATCCAGCGGATCACCATTGCCCAACCGTCATTCCACGCATTCGCCGCTGCTGCCGTCTGTCGTGCCGAGAATACCTCGTATTCTGAACCGTAGCCACAGGGCTGCACGGCATGCTTTCGGGCCCAGACAAGGCTACCAGCCCCATCGGGGACACCAAATTGCTACCATTCCCGCGTACTGACGCATGGTGAAACTGGAGCAGGCAGGTTGTCCGGGAACACAAAACAATCAGAATCAGAACATCAGGACGATCCCGCCGGCTCCACGGAAGAGACCCGATGGTGGCGAACTGATCCCTGGATGCACCTCTGGGTGCTCGGACTTTTCCTGCTCTTCACCATCGCAATGACCTGGCCGCTGGCGCGTTACATGACCGACACGCTGGTCAGCTGGGGAGATCCTGTCTTTCAGGCCTGGACGATGGCCTGGAACGTTCACGCCTGGACCACCGACCCACTCGACGTCTTCAATGCCAACATCCTCTACCCCTACCGCAACACGCTGGCATACTCGGATCACCTCTTCGGTCAGACGTTCATGATCGCGCCGTTGATCGCCCTGACCGACAACCCGATCCTGGTCGACAATATCGCCCGGTTCATCGCCCTGACGCTGACCGGCTTCTTTGCGTATCTGCTCGTTTACGATCTGACCGGGAACCGGATAGCAGGAATCGTTGCAGGGTTCGCGTTCGCGTTCCTGCCAAACCGGATGTCGCATATCGAGCACCTGAACATCCTGACTGCACAGTACCTGCCTCTGATTCTCCTGGCGGCCAGACGAGCATTGCTCCAACGGTCGGTCAAGTGGGCGGTCGTGCTCGGGGCGGCGTTGCTGTTGCAGGGACTCTCCGGGGTCTATTTTCTCTATTTCTCGGGTGTGCTGCTCCTGGTTGTGTTCATCGTTTATCTGATCCGGGATCATTCGCGAGAAGCATTCGTAATTGCCGCGAAGATGATCGGCATTTGCGCAATCGCAGCCGTGTTGCTGGTGCCGACGCTCTGGCCGTACCAGGAAGTCAGCCAGGATCTCGGTATTGAGCGCACTCAGGAAGATGTGCGCCTCTGGAGTGCGAAGCGAAGTGATTACATCGCGGTTCATCCAAACAACCGGCTGTACGGCGACTGGCTCGGTGCGGAGCATCACCGTCATCTGGAACAGGACCTGTTCCCGGGGTTCCTCCTGGTGGTTCTCGCGATTGTCGGCCTGTTTTATGCGCGACTGGGGTGGGAACGCTGGCTACTCCTGGCGCTGGTCGGCTTCTCGTACCTGCTCAGTTTCGGGGTTGTCTTTACGCTGTTTGACCGGGAGTACACCAACCCCTACGTCTGGTTTTATGAACTCGTCCCCGGCTTCCGGGCGATTCGGGTGGCAGCCAGGTTCGGGGGACATTTAGCGACACTCGGGCTCGTCGGACTGGCCGGCATGGGTGTTGCACTGATCAGTGATCAGATCAGGCAGCGTCTGCCGGATCTTCAGCAAGGGAAGATCGCCGTTATGGGCGTAGGGGCCCTGTTCGTCACGATCATGGCAGCCGAATATGCCCACAATATGGCGCTCCCAGGGCCGCTCCCGACCTCGCTGGAAGAGGCTGACCGGCCCGACTATGAGTGGATGGCCGAGCACCAGCCGGTCGCAGTTGAACTGCCGATGGGAGAAGGCGACGTTGCATCAGCCTGGCCGAACTACTGGTCAACCATGCACTGGGGAACGGTTGTCAATGGCTACAGTGCGATCGCTCCACCGTCGTACTACATCTTTCGAGACCGTATGAACGAGTTTCCCGGAGGTGACACCATCGAGCTGTTGCAGGGCATGGGAGTCGAAGCAGTGCTCTACCACACTGATCCATCTGCCGAACCGGGCGACGATCCGCTTCCCGACGAGATCGACGGGAACCCTGAACTGACGCAGCAGGTCGGTTACCCAGACTTCGTCTGGACACTAGAGCCGGACCCGTGGATGTGGCGGCTGACGGAGGCAGTTCCGGACGGCGAAGCGGTGGACTTGCCAATGTTTCAGGAAGACTTGCCACTGTTCGGCACGCTGGCGGCGATCCTCCAGCGGGAATCCCACACGGTCTACGGCGAAGGCATGCTCGATTTCTGGGATATTCCCGAGGCCCCGGATGACACCTGCTTCCTGATAATTCCGTCAGACGCCGACCCCGCTGAGGCCGGTTATGAGGGCGCCAGCGAGGTCACATCTGACGGCCCGCTGACGCTCTACCGGGCTGCGGGGTGCAATGCGTAACCCGCGCTTCTGGCTCGGGCTGCTTATCAGCGCCGTGTTTCTTTTTCTTGCATTCCGGGGACAGGACTTTCAGGAAATTCGCGATGCCCTGGAGCGGACCAACTACTGGTATGTGATTCCAGCAGTCGGGCTCTACTTCATCGGGGTCTACCTGCGTGCATTCCGTTGGGCATGGGTTCTTCGCGGCGTCCTACCTGTGCAGACATCATCGCTCTTCTCGGTTGTCGTGATCGGCTATATGGCGAACAACGTCTTGCCGCTCCGCGCAGGCGAGCTGGTCCGCTCCTATGTCCTTTCGACCAGGACCGGATTACGAAAGACATCGATCCTGGCCACGATCGCCGTCGAGCGGCTCTTCGATGGTGTGACGATGCTCCTCTTTATCGTCGTGGCATCACTCTCCATCGGTCTGACCGATCAACTGCAGACGGTCACCTATTTCGCTGCGGGGCTGTTCGGCGCGGTCATCTTGCTCCTGCTCGTTCTGACGACAAGCCGTGCCCGGGAGCTCCTGATCTCGCACATGCTTCCCAGGCTCCCGGAGGCGATCCGCACCCGTGCCGAGCAATTCCTGGAATCGATCTTCGCGGGGTTGAGCGTCATGCGCCGGCGGAACGACCTCTTCGTTGTATCCGGAGTCTCGATCCTCGCCTGGCTGTTTGAAGCGGCAATGTACCTGGTAATCGCAATCGGTTTCGGTCTCGAGCTGGGAATTGCCGCGATACTGCTGGTCACCGCGGTCGCAAATCTCGCCACACTGATCCCGTCATCACCGGGTTACGTGGGACCGTTCGAAGCCGGCGTGTTGCTGGCGCTGGTAGGCGCGGTTGGTATTCAGCAAGAGGTGGCGTTATCATTCGCGATTGTTGTCCATGCGGCGCTGTACTTACCAATCACGCTGTGGGGACTTGGTTACTGGTGGTGGGAAAGTTTCAGCTGGCGGCATATGCACCAGCTAGCCGCTGAAGAGGAACGTAGCTGACTTGGATATCATAGAGTCAATCATCCTGGGCATCGTTCAGGGCATCACTGAGTTCCTGCCGATCAGTAGCTCCGCGCATATCATCGTCGTCCCCTGGTTCTTCGGATGGGATGAGCCGGGTCTGACGTTCAACGTCGCCGTTCACATGGGCACACTCCTGGCAGTCCTTCTCTACTTCCGAGCAGACATCCTGGCGATGGCAATGGCGCTGCCGCGTGGCCTGGTCGCCGGAAAGCCCCTCCAAGACCCGATGTCACGCATGGCGCTGATTATTCTGGTCGGATCGATCCCCGCAGGGCTCATAGGCGTGTTTTTCAACGATCATATCGAAGACTTTTTTCACGCCGGTGGCAACGAAACGGTCTCGCTGGCAGTCATTGCAACGATGCTGATTGTCGTTGGACTGTTGATGCTGCTCGTCGAGCGGACCATACCGCATGATCGAGAGTTCGGGCGAATCGGCTGGCGCGACGGCATCGTCATCGGCATCGCCCAGGCGATTGCGCTGATTCCTGGCACATCACGTTCTGGATCAACTATTACCGCAGGGATGATCCTGGGATTACGCAAAGAGGTCGCCGCCCGGTTCTCGTTCCTGCTCGGCGTCCCGGCGGTTGCCGGCGCCGGCTTGCTGGAGGCAGTCGATCTTCTGGAGCGTGGCCTGCCTGCCAGCGAACGATTGCCCTTCATCATGGGTGCGGGCGCCTCGGTGATCGTGGGGTACATCTCGATCGCATTCCTGCTGAAATTCCTGCAATCGAACTCTGTTCTCGTCTTTACCATCTACCGCTGCGGGCTCGGTGTTCTGATGCTCGTGTTGCTCGCTGGTGGGTGG
>JBBDTL010000141.1:0-5600 GCA_040904465.1 Thermomicrobiaceae bacterium
ATGATTCCGCACATGATGCAATGAGCCCATTTCTACAATAGTCAGCCGCGTATCCGAATCGCGTAACTGACAGCCAGGTCTCCGCGTGAAACGACGCAAACCACTGGCTAACCAGCGCGATACCAACCGCCGGCAGACAGGACGAAACAGATATGACGTTGTAGACAGGGAGAAGGTGAGGGCCACTTAGCACGTCAGTCAGCCTTTGTCTCGGAAGTCACCTTCCGGATTTGCTCTGACTGTTACGGCCGTGCCAGCCGGGAGACCATCCGCCGAACACTTCGATCGGTCTCCACCTCGTCGACTCATCTCCTCCGTGCAGATGAGTTCGGGCGCTACTCGTGCATTGAATGTGATGATGTGACTCGTATTCGTGCCACCCAACTTCAATCCACCCTGTCGAATTCATCATATCGCCGCACTGAGGTGATATCAAGCCGAGCGTGCGGGGATGTTGAAGTATAGACCCCCGCGCTACGACACTTTGCGCCGGCGCACGGCGGAAACCTGGGAGTCATGTATAATCGTCTCTGAAGAATCGGCGTAGTCACGCGAAGGACAGTATGAGCTCCCCGATTCGGCTCCTGAACCAACCACATTCAGCGGTTCGTGTGAAGCGGTCCGCTCCTTCGAGACTGAGCTTATCGCTCAATCATTCCGTCGAACGCTATCGCCGCCTCTATATCAACCACCCCGATAATCTCAACTCCGGTTGCTCTGAAACCCTGTTCCTTGCCCCATCGGGAGAATATCGTTTGTACGGAGGATCGTCTCCTCATTGTGCGCTGCCGTCGATGATAGCGGTTACAGCTGGCAGACCTGGTCCAATCGCTTCCGAGTTGAACGTGATGTGCGCTGAAAAGCCACGGTCTTGTCTCCGGGGATGTGATTCTGCGGCTCAAGCGAACCCTGCTGCTGCCGGGGATAAGCGTTTCGAGGGTCTCGTTGATCACCAGGCGATCGTTGGTGATCGAACTGGAAATGGAGAACGAGCGTGATCGATCGGTATACCCGACCAGCGATGGGCGCGATCTGGAGCGAGCGGCGCAAGATCGACCACTGGGTGGCGGTCGAGATTGCCGTGTGCGAGGCGTGGGCTGAGCGGGGAGTCATTCCCCGGGAAGATATGGATGCTATTCGTGGGGCGAGCTGTGATCTCGATCGCATGAAGGAGATCGAGAAAGAGACAGACCACGACGTTATCGCGTTTCTGCGGGCAATGGGCGAGACCGTCGGCGATGCATCGCGACACATACATCTCGGGCTCACCAGCTCCGATGTGATTGACACCGCCCTGTCGCTCCAGACGATCGAAGCGATTGATCACCTGCTCGAGGAAGTCAGCAAACTGCTCGATGCGGTCGGCAATGAAGCAGTCCAGCACCGGGAGACGATCATGATCGGGCGGACTCACGGAGTCCACGCAGAGCCGATCACCTTCGGGTTCAAGCTGGCTGTCTGGTACGACGAGCTCCGACGACACCAGTCCCGGCTGGAACATGCCCGGGAGATGATGCGGGTCGGCAAAATTTCTGGCGCGGTGGGTACTCACGCCAATGTGCCTCCGGAGGTGGAAGAGGCCGTTTGCGGACATCTCGGACTTGAGGCTGCCCCTGCATCAACGCAGATTCTCCAAAGAGATCGTCACGCACAGGTGATAACCGCGCTTGCGTTGCTTGGCACGTCGCTTGACAAATTTGCGACCGAAGTGCGACACCTTCAGCGCACGGAAGTTCGGGAGCTCGAAGAGCCGTTCGATCCCGGCAATATGGGCTCGTCAGCCATGCCTCACAAGCGGAACCCGCACGAGACGGAACGCATCAGCGGACTTGCCAGACTGCTGCGTGGCTATGTTACCCCGGCAATGGAGAATGTCGTCCTCTGGCACGAACGAGATATCAGCAATAGCTCTGCCGAAAGGGTTATTTTTCCGGATGCGTTCATTCTGGTCGACTACATGCTCGGACTCATGACGGAGATCGTATCCGACTGGGTCGTCTATCCCGAGCAAATGCGGGCCAACCTCGATGCAACGCATGGGGCCATCTTCTCCCAGCAAGTGCTGCTTGCACTGATCGAACACGGGCTCGATCGCCAGACGGCGTATAAGATTGTCCAGCGGAATGCGCAGGCGGCCTGGAATGACGGAATCCATCTGTCAGAGTTGCTCAAGAATGATCCTGAAGCGACCGCTCATCTCGATTCGGATGCCATCGACGCGATGTTCGATGTTTCCTATCACGTTCAACATCTCGACCGGACGTTCGAGCGGCTCGGGTTGATTCATCCAGTCGCAACCAGTTAATTGACGGAGGCGGCGTGCAGGAAGCGGTAACCAGTCTGGAACTGCCGGGTGTACCCCATTTTCGTTCCGGCAAAGTTCGCGAGACATTTGATCTCGGCGACCGACTGTTGATGGTCGCCACCGATCGGGTTTCAACCTTCGATATCGTTCTCCCGACCGGTATTCCCGCCCGCGGGATCATTCTGACGCAGTTCTCCAGATTCTGGTTCGAGCGCCTGACCGAGATCATTCCGAACCATTTGATTACGACTGGGCTGGACGACCTTCCACCTCACATTCAGCGCTACAATCATCTGCTGAAAGACCGCACCATGATCGCCCGCAAGGCTGATCGAATCGACATCGAGTGCGTGGCACGGGGGTATATCTCTGGCAGCGCCTGGAGTTCGTATCTGCAGGACGGCACATTCTGCGGGCATCAGCTTCCGTCGGGATTGCAAGAGAGCGACAAACTCTCTGAGCCGATTTTTACGCCGACCACCAAGGCGAGCTCTGGTCACGATGAGCCGATTACGATCCAGCAAATGGTTGACATGGTCGGGCTGGAACTCACCAGGAAACTCGAAGATTTGACGTTACAGCTCTACGCGTTCGCCGAAGCGTTTTGTCGCGAGCGCGGGATTATTCTCGCGGACACGAAGTTCGAGTTCGGCTTTATCAATGATGAGCTCTGCCTCATCGACGAGGTGTTTACGCCCGACAGCTCGCGCTTCTGGGATGCCAGTCAGTATGAACCTGGTCATGCTCAGCCATCGTATGACAAGCAAATCCTGCGTGACTGGTTGATCCAGTCCGGATGGTATCGGGAACCGCCGGCACCGGAACTTCCCCCGGACGTCGCGCTGGGAGCAGCTCAGCGCTACTACGAGGTGTTCCAGCGTCTTACCGGAGAAACGCTCGAGATTGATCTGTCCGGAAACTGACTGATGGGAGAGCCGATTTGAGCGCAACAGATCAGCGCACGTCGACGTTGTGGCTCGTGGAAGTATTCGTTTCGCTGAAACCGGCCGTGAATGACCCGCAAGGTCTGGCGATCCGTGACGGATTGCACATGCTCGGCTATCACGAGGTTGACGATGTTCGTGCCGGCAAATACATGCAGCTGGAGCTGTCAGGCGAGGACCAATCTCAGGTCGAAGCTCGTGTGCAGGAGATGTGCGAAAAACTGCTGGCGAACACCGTAATCGAAAGCTATCGCTTTGATGTTCGCCCTTCGATCAGCGACGAGGAAACGGCTGGTTAGACGATGAGCACCCGATACGCAGTGATCACGTTTCCGGGCAGCAACGGCGAGCACGATGCGCTCAAAGCCGTCGAAATGGGTCTTGGCCAGCCTGTCGAGGCCGTCTGGTACAAGGAGACTTCACTGGAGCGGTTTGACTTCCTGCTGTTGCCAGGAGGATTCTCCTACGGCGATTACCTTCGGCCCGGCGCCATCGCCCGGTTCGCCCCGATCATGAGTGCGGTCGAAAAATTTGCGGCTGCTGGAGGCCCGGTGCTGGGGATCTGCAACGGGTTCCAGGTCCTTACTGAGGCAGGACTACTCCCCGGCGCGCTCTTGAGAAACCAGGAGCTTGAGTTCCGTTGCAACTGGCTTCATGTACGTACGGAAACGACGAGGACTCCCTGGACGTCAGGACTCGACCTGGGCCAGGTACTTCACCTGCCAATTGCTCATGGCGACGGCAGATATTTCGCCGATCCAGAGTTGGTCGATGAATTGATTGCCAACGATCAGATCGTGTTTCGGTATAGCACAGCGACGGGCGAACGCGACAGTACGCTCAATCCAAATGGATCGGTCGATGACATCGCAGGCGTGAGCAACCGGGCTGGAAACGTCGTCGGGCTCATGCCCCACCCTGAGCGTGCCTATGATCCTCTTATCGGTGGCGATGATGGTCTGAGAATCCTTTCTTCCGTGCTAAAAGCCGGGGCCGCTGCGATATCCGGCTGAAACGTGGATTCGATCGGCTTGTGTAGTGAATGAGGAGCCGGATGCAGGTAACTGCTGAGATGCTCGCCGAGGTCGCGTTGACTCGGGAAGAGTACGGGAAGATTGTCGATCTACTCGGGCGAGAACCTACTCCAGTCGAACTGGGGATGTTCGGCGCGATGTGGAGCGAACACTGTGGCTACAAGAACTCCCGGCCAATTCTGAGACGCTTTCCGACGACCGGTGAACATGTACTGCAGGGACCCGGTGAAAACGCCGGGGCAGTCGACATCGGCGACGGACTGGCTGCTGTATTCAAAGTTGAGTCGCACAATCACCCCAGCGCTGTGGAGCCGTATCAGGGCGCTGCGACCGGCGTTGGCGGCATCGTCCGAGATATCTTCACCATGGGGGCACGGCCGACAGCGCTTCTGAACTCCCTCCGATTTGGACCGCTCACGGAACCACGCACGCAGTATCTGTTTTCCGGTGTTGTCGGCGGCATTGGAGGATACGGAAACTGCCTGGGGATTCCGACCGTTGCCGGCGACATCTTCTTCCATTCAAGCTATTCGGGGAATCCGCTCGTCAACGCGATGTGCGTCGGGATTGCTCGCCAGGACCAGATCACGACCGCGGAAGCATCGGGGGTCGGAAATCTGGTCGTGCTTGTCGGCGCGGATACCGGACGGGACGGCATCCAGGGGGCAACGTTCGCGTCAGTTGTCAATCCGGAAGAGTCTCATCGGGGAGTCATTCAGGTCGGCAACCCGTTCCTCGAAAAACTTCTCATCGAAGCATGTCTCGAGTTGCTGGAAACACCACATGTCGTCGCCATGCAGGACCTGGGAGCTGCCGGGCTCACCTCATCTGCGGTCGAATGTGCAAGCCGGGGCACGGTCGGAATCGAAATCGACGTTGAGAAAGTCTCCCGCCGGGAGAAAAACATGACCCCCTACGAGGTGATGCTCTCCGAGAGCCAGGAGCGGATGCTCATCGTGGTGAAACCAGAAGGGCTCGAGTCCGTACAGAGAATTTTCGAGCACTACGATTTGCACTCCGACGTTATCGGTCACGTCACCGACGACGGCCATGTTCGAATCACCGACGGCGATGTTGTCGTCGCTAACGTTCCGGCGACGCTCTACACCGATGAGTGCCCCACGTACGTTCGAGAAGGTGTGGAGGGACCGCTCACCATCGAGCTCCGATCCTTCGACCCCGATACACTCCCCGATCTGACAGCTGAGGAATCGAGTGGCATTCTGTTGCGGATGCTTCAATCTCCGAATATCGGCAGCCGTGAGCCGGTCACTCGAACGTACGATCACACCATCCTGAGCAACACCGTTGTCGCGC
>JBBDTL010000142.1:0-5590 GCA_040904465.1 Thermomicrobiaceae bacterium
TGGTGGAGGTAGGCGGCCGAATAATTCTGGCACGCATAGCAATCGCATTCTTCCTCAAGCGGAAGAAAGCGTCGCCGGTATCGGGCAGCAGTTATGTTTACTCGACCATCTCGGGTAAACAGCGCACCTCTACGCGCAACCCTCGTAGGATGAACACAATCAAACATATCGACACCGCGGAACACGGCTTCCCACAGGTCCTCAGGAGAGCCGACGCCCATGAGATATCGCGGCCTCTCCCACGGGATATCACCGATAGATGCGTCGAGCATCTGGTACATCTCGGCTTTGGTTTCACCGACGCTCAGCCCGCCGATTGAAAATCCATCGACGTCAAACTCGGCCGTCGCCAGCGCAGACATCCTGCGGCGCTCTGCGCTAAATCCGCCCTGGACAATACCGAAAAGCAGTCCAGGTTGATCACCCTGTTCGTGTGCTTTTCGGTAATGGTCAACGGAGCGACCGAGCCAGCGAACCGTCCGTGCTGTCGCCGATTCCTGCTCTGTCGGAGTGGCGTCGTACCCAGCCAGCTCGTCGAGCGGCATCATGATGTCTGAACCGTAGCCGATCTGGATGTCGACTGCCGACTCCGGAGTCAGTTCCAGTTTGTGCCCATCCAGATGTGATCTGAATTCCACCCCACTCTCTTGCACTTTTCTCCGAGAGGCCAGGCTGAATACCTGGAATCCGCCGGAATCAGTGAGAATCGGTCCATCCCAGTTCATGAACCTGTGGACACCGCCGGCCTCGCGAATAATTTCCGGACCGGGCCGTAGCAGCAGGTGGTAGGTGTTGGCGAGTATGATGCTTGAGCCAGCGGCTCGTACCTCATCGGACGAGAGCGTTTTGACTGCCGCCTGCGTACCGACTGGCATGAACACCGGGGTTTGAACAGGTCCGCGCTGCGTAGTCAACTCAGCGGAACGAGCCCGCGAATTCTGATCAATTGCAGTGATTTGAAACGAATCGCTCAATCAGTCTCTCCGGGTGATGACCATAACTTAGTCGCCCACGGCGGGCCACAGTCGCATATTGTGAGGATGGTAACACGGCTATGATAACTAGAGTCAGGCGCTCGATTCTTACCCGAATCTTTCAAGTCATGTACGGACTAGGGGAGTGGATCTATGACCCGCTGACGGCCGTATTCTTCGGCCCTGCCTGGCACAACTGGCGCCGGACGGTGATTCCTTTCGTCGGCAACGGTCCGGTCCTTGAAATTGCCTGCGGAACAGGGCAATTGCTCCCCGAACTCAACAGCCGATCATCACTCGTCGTTGGGATAGACTACTCCGATTCGATGCTGAGACCGGCCCGCCGGCGAGTCATTCGTTCGGGAGTGGAGGCAGAGATCGTTCAGGCCGACGCGAGGCGAATACCATTCGTGGATGGAACGTTTGAGACCGTCGTCAGCACGTTTCCGGCGAGTTTCTTAGCGAACGAATCGACACTCGATGAGATTGCGCGAGTACTGCGACCCGGCGGCCGGCTCGTCGTAGTCGTGTCAGCGCGTTTTACGAATTTTCAGTGGAGACGCCCGCTCATTCACCCAATACTAAGGCTGGCATATGGGTCTACGTCGTCGATGAATCGCTGGCCCGACGATATGTTGTCACATCCCGAGCTTCCCGGAGAATGGCAGGATCTGAGGTCACCTGAGGGCGAGGCATTTGTCTGGATCGCCAGAAAATCTGAGTAATCAGGCTGCATCTGTTGCTGGCTCATGGGTTAGCAGGATGTGAAGGGCTACCGGCGCCGGCCGTTGCTACGAGAGCGACTGCTGACGATGGGTCCATCGTCGACGCCCATCAAGTCACCTAGCGGATCTGCTTTACTGGCGGACGACGATGCGCCTACGGTAACCGGCTCCTGCTTGCGCCGTTTCTTCGCCGGGCGAGCGGGTTCTTCGCCACGCGTTTTTGTCTTCTTCTTCGTGCCGGATTCCGCTTTTGCCGCAACTTGCTTTGTCGACTTCGTCGATTCCGTCTTCGAGGCTGAGTTCTTTGACTTGGCCCCCGACTTCTGCGTACTGGTCGCCTTTTTGGTTGACGCAGTGGACTTCTTCCCATTGCTGGACGAATCGGCGCTCGACTTCTCTGGCTTGCTTTTCGCCGTCGACGATGACTTGTGGTATTCATCCCGCGCTGCGGCGATCCGCTCTTCTGATCTAGTGGACGGACGTGTTGCCGCGCTGTCCGCCTGATCGAGGGTCAATCCGGTGTTGACCTCATCGGCAGCATCTACTGTTGTCTGTTCAATGTCTTTCGCGGCAGCATAGATATCGTCCTGAGCACCAGTAATCGTGCTCTCGGCCTCCTGTTGAAACTCCATTGCGGTGCTCTTGAAATCGTCGGCGGTTTCCTGCAGTTCGGTCATTGTTTCTCTAAAATCGCCGGTGATGTCCTGGGTCGCCGCGCGAAAATCCCGTACTGCGCGGCCAATAGTCTGGCCGATTTCAGGGAGCTTGCCTGGGCCGAAGATGATCAGCGCGATAACGACAATTACCGCGATTTCCATCGGTCCCATACCGAGCATTCAAGAGGCTCCGTCCGTGTTGCCAGTTGACGAATAAACTACACGATCTTCGTTTCGGTAGTATACCATTCCTGTTTGGCCGCTCTGGATGTGATCGGCAGATAGCAGTGAATAGTCGCTAATCGGAGGAACGAGTGACGCGCTCTGTGCTGATCGATGGAAGACTCATCGGATATCGGCATGGTGGGATTGCCTCCTACGCCAGGCAGCTCGCAGCGCACGCGCCCGGGATGGCAGGGGGACTGGACATCAGGTTGGCTATCCGGAAGCCGGTGGGTAATCTCCTGGACCGTTCCGTGAAGGCATTTACTCCTCCCCACCACCGGTACGAGCGCTATCTGTTTGGCATGGAAGTCTACATTCGTGGCCCGAACCTGCTGCACTCTGTCGATTATGTTCACCCGATTTCACCCGAGGTTGCGAGTGTTGTAACTGTCCATGATCTCGCGTTCCTGGCCAATCCATCCCTGCTTGCGCGTGACTCGCTCAACTACTACAGGCAAGTCATCGAAACGCTTCCGCACGCGGATCGCGTGATAGCGGTATCCGAGTGGACCCGGCGACAGATACTGGATTCGCTAGAAATTGACCCCGAACGTATCCGGGTCGTTCCGAACGGATTCGATTCCAGCCTGATCGGAACCTCGGATAACAACGACACTGCGCGACTTGCCCGATTACACCCGTTGCTTGGTTCTGTTCTCGACAGCGAGCGCCCGATCCTTCTCGCGGTCGGCACGATAGAACCTCGCAAGAGATTCGATATCCTCGTCAGAGCGTTCGAATGTCATAGTGAGATTATCAAGGACAGAACCGGAACCTCTCCCGTTCTGGTGATCGCCGGGCAGGCAGGGTGGCTTTCAGATAGTGTTGTCCGGGCGCTTCGCAACTTGCAGCGATCTGGAAACGCGATCTGGTTGCGCGATGTGAATGATCGGGAGCTCGCGGCACTTTATCGGGTTGCGAAATTGCTGGCAATGCCCTCGGCAGACGAGGGATTCGGTCTGCCGGTCCTGGAGGCGATGGCGTCTGGAACAGCCTCGCTCGTGGCTGAAGTCGGCGCGTTGCCCGGTCTGGTGGGCGATTGCGGCTTCATAGAATCGTCGGCCGAACCGGGCGAATGGGCTGAAAAGATCGGTCGAATCCTGGCAGATTCAGAGATTCTCGGCCGGCGTTCGAGAAAAGGCATAAAGCGTGCTTCTCCGTTCACTTGGAAGGAGACCGCGCGGCAGACGGTTGACGTATATCGAGAGGTGTTGGACGAGCGATGAATGAGAGTTCGATGTACCTGGTTGCCGGCCTCGGGAATCCTGGTGAACGTTACCGTGGCACACGGCATAATATCGGATTCATGGTAGCGAACAAGCTCGTCGAGCGCCTGGGTTGCGACAGCGGACAGGCGAAGTTTTCTGGACTGGTAAACGACTGTCGGCTGACCGAGGTCCGCGTAACGATTCTCAGACCACAGACGTTCATGAATCGAAGTGGCTCAAGCGTCGTTCAGGCCCTGAACTGGTTCAAGCTCGATCTGGAGAATCTTCTCGTCATTTACGACGACCTCGACCTGCCCTTCGGCGAAGTCCGAATTCGTCGGAAAGGGTCAGCGGCGGGGCACAACGGGCTATCCTCAGTAATGGAAATTTGCGGCACGCAGGAGGTCGCCCGGCTGAGGGTCGGCATAGGGCGGCCGTCTCGGGGGGACACGGTATCCTACGTTCTTAGCCGCTTCAATAAGGAAGAAGAGGCGGAGCTCGGTGTAGTCGTCGACCATGCCGCTGACGCCGTTCTCGCCTGGATTAACGGCGGAATCGATGAGACGATGGGACAGTTCAACGGCGTCAATGTTCTGGCAAAGCCTGAATAGCGATTGCCCCAGTGCGATCAGGTGCACAGCCCCGATGGTTGGGCGGTAAAATAGTTGCGCTATGGGGTTGATCACTTGTGTGCGCGAGCGCCCCGAACACGAATGCTTTCATGAAAGGTACGCCGGTTGATGGATATTACGAGAGTCGCGGTGATCGGTGCCGGGACAATGGGAGCCGGAATTACCCAGGTTGTAGCTCAGTCAGGGATTCCGGTTACGCTGATTGACCAGGACGCGTCGATTCTGAGCAGCGCAGTAGATCGCATTGGGGCACAGTTTGATCGAGCTGTTGAGCGAGAACGGCTGTCGCGCGACGAGGCTGATGTTGCCCTGAGCGTGATCGACACCGACACGGCCATGGAGGGTGCCAACGACGTCGATCTGGTAATTGAAGCTGTCCCTGAGGAGTTCGCGCTGAAGTCAGATATCTTTCGACAGCTCGACGGAATCTGCAAGAAATCCGCAATACTGGCGAGCAATACGTCATCCATCTCTATAACTCAGCTCGGCGGACAGACGAACCGACCGGAACTCGTTGTCGGCATGCATTTCTTCAACCCGGTGCCCAGAATGTCGCTGGTTGAAGTCGTTTCAGGGGGACGCAGTGGAGACGCCGTCATAGCGGCTGTGAGCGACTTTGCGAAACACCTGGGGAAGACACCGGTTCTGGTTCAGGACTTCCCGGGTTTCGTGTCAAATCGAGTTCTGATACCGATGATCAACGAAGCGATATTCTGCTTCAACGAAGGGGTCGCCGGGATCGCGGAGATCGATTCCGTGATGAAGCTCGGCATGAATCATCCAATGGGGCCGCTCGAACTTGCTGATATGATCGGACTCGATGTCTGCCTTAACATTCTGAATGTTCTACAGCAGGAACTGGGCGATCCCAAATACCGTCCCTGCCCGCTGCTGCGCCAGATGGTCGCCGCAGGCAAGCTGGGACAAAAGACCGGCGAAGGCTTCTATTCATACGACAGGTAGCGAGCCCAACTATCCCGCACCCCGGTCCCTGTCGTACGATTGTGTCAGGATGCGATGAATCACTAAAGGGAGCTACCAATGTCAACGGAACAAGAAACCGCCGGCGAGCCCACTCAGGATCAGGAAAAGCATCGCGGGTACGTCCTTCTTCTGACAGGAGACGAACGAAGGACTTCGGAAGCGGCGCTTGGGATTGCATTGCGGGGC
>JBBDTL010000143.1:0-5563 GCA_040904465.1 Thermomicrobiaceae bacterium
TTCATAATCCCAGTTCCCGCCTGATCTCTTCATGGGACACAACGTCGCCCCGATCAATTGCTTCATCTGCTTCGTAGACTGCGGAGGCTTCAGCTATCGTCTCGGGCTCATCGTACTCAGGCGCCGAACTGATCGCGCGCCAGACAGGATCCTGGTGAATATCATGAATACGCTTGAGCAGGTTCTCCGCCGATTTCAGTTCGTCGTCTGAAAGCTGCTCCACTAACTGGTGAACGCGTTCACGGGTTGTCATCCCGAATGCCTTTCCGATCAGGCAAATTCGTTGCTCTTAACCATTCTGCCACAGCTATTCGAGGGAGGTTCTTGGCTCCGGAGCGGGGCGGGCAAAGAAGTACCCCTGAGCGTAATCAGCTCCGTGCTGGCGTGCCCAGTCGAGTTCTCCCTGAGTCTCAACTCCTTCGACCACGGAGGTCACCCGTAGCTCGTTCGCCATCTCCAGCAGCTTACCGGCGATCATCGATTTATACGAATCGGAGTCGACATTGCGGATGAGATCCATATCAAGCTTCATGTAGTCCGGCCGCAACCGATGAAGCATGTTGAGGCTGCCATATCCTGCTCCGACATCATCCAGCGCCACCCGGAATCCGGCTGCCCGGTAGTGCTCCAGGATACTGACGAGATGCTCTGGATCATCGGTTTTGTCCGACTCGATCACTTCGAACACCACCCGGTCACGATCGAGATTCCCTTCCCGAACCGCACTGACGGTGGTACGCAGGCAATAGACCGGGTCGTAGATCGCGGCCGGTGAGAAATTGACAAAGAGGCGGCTGGCGATGTCGTGCTTGACGGCATTGAGAATGGCTGATCGGCGAGCCGCCAGATCGAGCTGAAAAAGGAGCCCACCATCGCGTGCCTGCTGAAACAGCACCCCGGGCGAGATCAACGTCCCGTCGGTATCGACGCCGCGCAGGAGTGCCTCGTGCGCGTAGATCTCGGCAGGGTTTGCGACCGAGACGATAGGCTGAAAATGCGATGTCAGGCGTTCCTCGAGCAGGATCCCGCGCAGCAGGTCAGCCCTGGAAAGCTCGATAAATTCGCCCAGCGCCAGGGTTCGCCCGACATCCGCGAGCTTTGGCTCGCCGCCGTTCGGCATGTGCAATGCCCGTGAATCTTGCATCTCGCGGCTTGTCAGGGTCGGCTCGATCGAGCGCACCAGGAGTTCTGGAGAGGATTGGTCCAGATTCACCCCGATGTATCCTGCTCCGCGATCAACGTCGCATGGGATCCCCTGTTCATTCAAGGCCGAGACAACTTTCCCCATCGTATGGCCGAGTGGGAACCAGAGGTAGACCACGCCATGGGACGAGAATGCCTCGCTTACCCGGGTGCACCGGTCGCATCCCAAGAGTAAGCGTTGTTCAACTGCCATCCGGAACCTTCCAGTGCTCGTGTGTATCGCATCATTGTTTGCCGTCAATACCGACTATACCAGCGCCAGAGTAAAGAAATGGCCGCGTTGGTACCAATGAGGCATGTTTAGTACTGAGGCGGGATGCTCGCAAATGTTACGTTGAAATTGACAATATTTGCCTGTTGCCGTGTTCCACTATGAAGACAAGGGGCTTGCTCAGACGAGTTCCGGGTTGAGTGCCTGGTTCGCGTCCCACGATGCCGGATCACCGCTGAAGAACGTATGCCGCCCTATTGACTGCCTCACCATTTCCGCGACGTCCATCGACGCTTCCGCCCGCTCACACTCGGCGATCGTGGCGTGGGTGGTTGGATGCGCCGGAACAAACACTGTGCAGCAGTCATCGTCCGGCACGCTGGAGATCTGCTCTGTTCCGATATTGCGCGCTTCGTCCATAATCTCGCTCTTATCGAACCCGATCAGTGGCCGGAGGATGGGAAGCGAGGTAGCCGAGCCGATTGCCTGAATATTCTCCAGCGTCTGGGAGCTGACTTGCCCCACGCTCTCTCCGGTCACCAGCGCGCCCGCGCCCTCTGATTCGGCAAGTGCGGCGGCGATTCGAACCATCAGCCGGCGATAGAGCACCACGCGCAGGGCAGGATCACTGGCGATAGCGATCTGTTGCTGCGCCTCGCCGATGGGGACGATCGCCAGCCGCAGCCTGGGCTGATGTTCGCCAAGCTTTTGCGCCAGTTCGACCACCTTCTCAATTGAAGTCGAGCGTACAAACGGGTGCGCATGGCAATGGACCATGGTCACGTGGCAGCCGCGTTTCATCAGACGGTAGGCCGCGACAGGAGAATCGAACCCGCCTGACATCAACAATACGACTCTGCCACTCACGCCGGCAGGCAGACCGCCGGGGCCGGGAATCGAATCACTACTCACGTATGCCGCGTCGTGCAGAACCTCAATCCGGTAGGTTCGGTCCGGATTCGAGAGATCTACTGGCGCATCGCTCCGGCGCTGGATGTAAGCGCCGATGTCTCGTTCGATCTCCGGCGAGCTCTTCGGGAAATTTTTATCGGCGCGCCGGGCTCGAACGCTGAATGTGCCGGTTGGCATCCCTTCGACCTTGAAAAGCGTGTGCAGGGCAGACCGGATCGAACGCATGCGAGCACGTGATTGCAACGCGATGGAGAAATTGGCAATACCGAAGACGTGCCGCAAGCGCTCGCGCGCCTCCGGCCACTGGTCGAGGTCTCCAAGGTCGACAAAGGTTCGGCTGCTGCGGGAGCGAAAGTTGCTGACATCGAGCCCACGCAGGGCGTGGGCAATATTCTCGCGCAGCACCTGCGTGAACCAGCGCCGGTTCAGGCCTTTGAGGGCTATCTCATGAACTCTGAAGACGATGACTGGTTGCAGCCGGCTCGATTCGAAGTCGACCGCTTCTGAATCCATCAATGGATGATCTCGGTGAATTGCTGCCATATATACCTCTCGTTCGATCCTGCTTGAGCCGTCTGTACAGCCCTCACCCAGAGTGTAACCCGCCGGTGGAGGTACCATGACCAATGTACTATTCTACCTGCGGCACGCTGCTTGCCATACTCGATGAATACAATCGCGATCTCTGGTCCGATACCGAATGCGAGTTCCCAATGGCCAGAATCCTCGTAGTGGATGATGACCGCGCGATAGCGCAAATGCTGGCGGATTACATTGAAATGTGCGGCTTTCAGGCGGCGATCGAGCCGGACGGACTGCGTGCGTTGCAGCACGTCGACTTGCGGCGCCCGGACTTGCTCATTCTCGATCTCATGCTTCCGGTTGTGAACGGGGTGGAAGTCGCTCGACGGTTGCGACAGGATCCAGAAAGCCGCGATATCCCGATTCTGGCGATCACGGCGGTGGAAAACTCCGAGGATATTTCCGACGTGCTGATGGTCGACCGTATTATGTCCAAGCCGCTTGATCTTGAGCTGCTTGGGGCTGAAATACATAGTCTGCTTTCGGAGGCGAACGATCCGCCAGACGAGGCGGCAAAGTTGCCCGCCGATTACGTTAGCCGGGGATAGAGATGGACAAGCTAAACCCGGGCAAGGCGAGTTGCCCGGGCGTTCGAGCATGTTCTAAAGGGCGACGTGCTTAATTCGCGCCGATCTCGTCGGCAACCAGCGAGAGCAGCTCGTCGTCTTCCGGGAACCGGTCAGCTTCCAGCTTGGAGAAGACGGTCTTATCGTTGACCGTGACCTCGAACCGGCCACCGTCACTCGGTTTCAGGGAAATGTCAGAGAAATGCTTATCGTACTTGTCGACGATTAGTTCCACCGCACGGGTGGCTTTCTTTGAGTAGCCTCAAGAAGTGCAGTATTCAAGCGTTACCTTGTTGTTCATGCGTCCCCTTCTCTATTGCAGGGCTTCCTGATGCGAAGAACCTCGCCCTGACCGTTTCGTCTCTGATCTTAACATACGTCTGGTCCAGTTATTCCAGGGTGACAGTGTGGACAGCTGCAGACCGGACGGCCATCCGGTATTCTTGGACGTCTGACCGGGCAGGCGTCAGCAGGAAACGGATGTCAATAAAGACGGAAGCAGGGGCGGCGATATGAGAGTCATGAAGTTCGGGGGGACTTCGGTCGGAACGGCCGATGCTATCCGGCAAACGGCGGCGATTCTGGTCCGAAGCCAGCGAGACGATCCGGATAACCCTCCAATCGGGATTGTCTCCGCCATGGGTGGGGTCACGAATCTGCTCCTGCAGCACGCATCCGCCGCGGCCGAAGGCGATGCTGACGCCGGGATGAATCTTCGCCAGAAGCTTCTCGACCGTCATCTGGCGACGCTGCACGAGTTGGTGAAGGATGCCGAAGTACGGTCGGGGCCACTGGAACGCATCGAGCAACAGATTGATCGATGCGTTCAACTCATCGACTCGGTTGCAGTGCTGCGCGATCTCTCTCCGCGTGCAAGAGACTGGATCGTCTCATTCGGCGAGCGTCTCAGCAGCATTCTTGTCGCTGCAGCCGTCGAGGCCCAGGGTGCCAGGGCCAGGCAGGTTGAGTCTGATAGCTATCTGGTGACGGACGGGATGTTTGGCGGCGCCACCCCGCTGATGGACGAGTCCCGCCGCCGGGCTCACGAACTATTTACGCCGCTGATCTCCGATCAGGTGATTCCAGTGGTGACCGGATTTTTCGGAGCGACCGAGAACGGCGTTGTCACAACCCTGGGTCGGGGCGGTTCGGATTACGCCGCGACGGTTCTCGGAGCGTTGCTCAACGCAACCGAGGTCGTGATCTGGACGGACGTCGATGGCGTGCTTTCGGCCGATCCCCGGCTCGTGCCAGAGGCCCGCACGCTGCCGGATCTTTCATTTGCCGAGGCGGCGGAGCTGGCCTATTTCGGTGCCAAGGTGATTCATCCCAGGACCGTCCAGCCGGCAATCGAGTACGGCATGGCGGTCTGGATCAAGAACACATTCAACCCGGAGCATAATGGAACGCGAATCGGGCCAGAACCGGCCCGCAATGGCTCGGTCAAAGCGATTACGACAATCGGTGGCGTCAGCGTGGTGACCGTTGAAGGCGCCGGGCTGATCGGCGTCGCCGGCATTACTGCCCGTGTGTTTTCTGCGCTGGGGCGCGGTGGCTACAATGTTTTCATGATCTCCCAGGCCTCGTCGCAGCACAGTCTCAGTTTCGTCGTGCGCGGTGAAGATGCGCCGGCGGTCATACAGGTGCTGGAAAGCGAATTCGAGCTGGATCTGATCCGGCAACATCTGCTGCGTATCTGGGAGGATCCGGGAGTTGCTATCGTGGCGATCGTAGGAGCGGGGATGCGCGGCAGCCCCGGCGTGTCCGGGCGGCTGTTCATGACGCTCGGTGATGCCCGGATCAACATCGTCACGATTGCGCAGGGGTCATCCGAGTTGAACATCTCCTGCGTGGTCAACGAAGCCGAAATCGCCAGGGCAGTGCCGTTGCTGCATGAAGAGTTCGGGCTTTCCGGTCATTCGGCAGAGCCTGAACGGTAGACATCGACCCATTCGCCAGCGCCTGACCGGTAGACGTCGACACGTTCGGCAGAGCCCGTCCTGAGCGGAGCCGAACGGACTCAGTGCAGGCTCTCCGTGATTGAGCTTAAAACGAGTTCAGGCGTCCCGCCTGGGTGAAAGAAAACTCT
>JBBDTL010000144.1:0-5503 GCA_040904465.1 Thermomicrobiaceae bacterium
CAGATATCCGCCATCGATTCTGTAGAGTAGCCGGTCCTAACGTAGAAGGACGAGAGATCAGAATTCATAAAGTCCCAGAAGACCGAGGCCACGCGGTAATTCGTCTCCGGGATCAGGTATTCGGCGAAGACGTGATGATCGGCATAGTGTTCGTCGTGGCTGACGGCGCCATCCGGGTCGATCGCCTGGATGAGCGTCCAGCCTTTGGGGAGCGCCTCATTATCCATCACCCACCTTGCCCAAGTCAGCGTAGCTCGGGGCAGTGGCGACACTGCCGGAATCGCCTGCCACCGGTATCTGTGAGAGCTCAAGCTGCTCGAATGTGTCATCGCCAACTGGAAGTCGCCGGTCAGCAACTTGCTAGCCAACAGTCTGTGGGTGGTTGTCAAAGGTCGCACAATTGCTGACTATTTCCGATTAGGCAAATCTCACCAGCTGCCAAGAAGCAGGGAACAGATGGGGTTCCTCGAAGCGCGAGGGACCGGTGTGGTACGAGCTGGCGCATTTCATGGCGCAGACACCCTCGTTCTGAACGAGAACGACCTATCGGCTGCTCTTACCTGAACCCATCACTCCTGGTGCTGGGAGCTTGTGCCATAAGAGGAGACCACAGCTCCGAACGAACTCCAATTGATAAACAGCGTTGTACCCCGCGGGATATACAGCGCGTTCCATTTGCGTGCGCGTTGTTCCGACGTCTGTTTTCGGCCCAACGTCGTCGCGGATATTAGTTGTATGATACAACTTATCGGGAAGTGGGGGTGGACATTGGCTCACAGTCACGATCTTCAAGAGAGAGTAATAGGATTCGTTCGGGCGTTTGGACTGCACCAAGCGGACAAAACCCCATGTGGTGTCCAGATTGCTGTCTCAGACGCACACGCGCTAACTGAGGTTGCAGACCACCCTTCCATCACCCAGCGAAAGTTGTCGGAGCTGCTTCACCTAGAGAAGAGCACCGTCAGCAGACTGGTCGACAAACTCGAGGCACGTGGATGGCTTGTGAGACAGCAGAGTGATAGCGATCGCAGAGTAACGACGCTCGTGCTAACAGCGCAAGGTCAGGTAGTCGCTAACGAAATCACGGCGGCACGGGCTCACAAGTTCGCTGATGTGCTCTCACGGATTCCACCGAGTGAGCGAGAGCATGTGATGAATTCGCTCGACACGTTGATCGATGCAATGTCAGAAAGTGCAGAGGGGACTCATGCGAGGTTTGAAGACGCCGACGGTACTGCTCATTACGGTGTTGCTCCTGACGGGTTGCACGAGCGACAGCGCAAGCAAAGATAGCGACGACGATATTTCAGCGTCAGATCAACCGTATGCCGGTCTCCAGGATCGGGAGATCCGGGCGCTCTCTGCTGGCGACGTTGACGATCTTCTTGCCGGGCGAGGAGCCGGCTACGCGCTCGCTGCTGAGCTGAATAGTTACCCAGGACCAACACATGTACTTGATCATGCGGATGAACTCGACCTCACAGATGAGCAACAGAAGGGAATAGAAGCGATCTACGATTCGATGCAGCAAGAAGCCCGGAAACTCGGGGAGACACTCGTTGACCTTGAAGCAGACCTGGACCAGAGATTTCGTCAGGAGCACATTGATGAAGACGACTTGTTCGACATGACAAATGAAATCGCGTCTGTCGAAGGGAAACTCAGAGCGACACACCTTAGTGCGCACCTGGAGGTGAAGTCCATTCTGGAATCAGAGCAGATTGCCGAGTACGACGAACTTCGCGGGTACGGCGACGCTTCAGATTCGACCGAAACTGAAGAAGACGACCACAATGACCACGGTAACCACACGTAGGCTCAGATCGGGTTTTCTGCACTGCACGCTTTTGTTAAAGAGTACTGAAGGCCTCGTCGGCTAAGATGCATCACAGAGCCTGATCGCGAGCGGCGCAACTGCGGGCGCCAACTGCACAACTAGGTTTGCACTGCTTTGTCTGCCATCTCTCTGTTCCTGATCCCGTCCACCAGCACCCCCATGCAGAGCGGCCGCTCCATCAATGACCGCGGCGTTATGTGGGTTTGCCGATTGACGGATCACTCCAGTGTTCCTATACTGGTAGGTAACTAAATAACCTTCGGGGCAGGGTGAGACGCGCGAGCGTCAATTCCCGACCGGCGGTGAAAGCCCGCGAGCAATCCTGAAACGGATTGTTGATCCGGTGGAATTCCGGGGCCGACGGTAGAGTCCGGATGGGAGAAGGTGTGCGCGCAACGGTTTCCGTTGCTGCATGGCTGTCATAGTTAATGACAACCCCGAGGGTATCGACCCTCGGGGTTTTTGTGTTTGCCGAACCAGGATGACGTCAATGGTGACTCTGTCTATGAATCACGGAACACAAATGGAGATCGATCAATACTGGATGAACCTGGCGCTCGATCTCTCGCGAAAGGCGCGGGGGCGGGTGGCGCCAAACCCAGCCGTTGGAGCGGTCATCGTCCGGGATGGTCAGGCCGTCGGTCAGGGCCACACCGAGCCTCCGGGGTACCGGCACGCTGAAGTTGTGGCGCTCGATGAGGCCGGCGATCGGGCGGCCGGGGCGACGATGTACGTCACGCTGGAGCCATGCGCCCATCACGGCCGGACGCCGCCCTGTCTGGATGCGATATTGAAGGCGGGGCTCGACAGAGTTGTTATTGCGGTCCGTGACCCCAATCCGCTGGTCAATGGACGAAGTATCGCCGCTCTGCGTGAACACGGCGTTGAGGTGACACTGGGTACCGGTGTGGACGAGGCGATTCAGATCAACTCAGGGTTTTTCCGTCGTTTGCTCAGCGGACGCCCGGAGGTCCACGTCAAATATGCGATGTCGCTTGATGGGAAAATCGCTACACACACCATGAATGCTCGCTGGATAACCGGACAGGACGCCCGGACGCAGGCCCATATGATCCGCGACCAGTCAGATGCCATTCTGGTCGGCATCGGCACCGTGCTGGCCGATGATCCGCTGCTGACAACCCGCCTCCCTGATGAACGCGCCGGTTCGAACGGGCCATCTCATCCACTGCGCGTCATCGTCGACAGTCAGGCGCGAACGCCGGTCGACGCCGCCATGCTCCAGAAGGATGTTCCGGGGACAACACTGATCGTCGTCGCCGAGATTGATTCGGCCGGACGGGTGGCGGCGCTCCAGCGAACCGGGGCAGAGGTCGTGGCGTTGCCCCTGGTCAATGGGCGAGTCAATCTGGGCGCATTGCTCGATTATCTGGGCAGGCGCGGAATCAACACACTCATGGTTGAAGGCGGCGGCCAGATCATCGGATCCATGGTGGATGCGGAATTGATCGACCGGGTTACTGCGTTTATTGCCCCGGTACTGCTCGGCGGAGAAGGTGCGCCGTCGCCGATCGCGGGATCAGGCTTCGAGCTGGCCGACCAGGGGCTTCGTCTGATTGCGCCCGACCTTCAGCAGGTGGGTGACGATATCCGGGTTTCCGGATATCTGGATGGCCGCTTTCCGGACGAGGGGTTGCTGTAATGTTCACCGGCATCGTCGAGGAGATCGGATCGGTCATTTCGCTAGACCCGTCCGGTGGCGACAATGCGTTGTCGATCCGCTGTCAGACTGTCATTGAGGACGTCCGCCTCGGCGATAGCATCAACGTCAACGGCGTCTGCCTGACGGTGACCAGTTTCAGCCACGATAGCTTCTCGGTGAACCTGCAGCCAGTCACGATACGCCTGAGCAATCTTGGCGACCTGAAGCGTGGTGACCCGGTAAATCTGGAACGGGCACTGGCCGCTGGACAGCGCATGGGTGGTCACTACGTGCAGGGGCATGTCGATGGGGCCGGGCGGATTCTCGAGCAGCGTGGCGAAGGCAAGGCGGTTCTGATCCGCATTTCCGCTCCGGATGAGGTGCTGCGCTACTGCGTTGAGCGTGGTTTTATCTCGGTCGACGGCGCGAGCCTGACGATTATGGAACTGCACCCGGGCGGATTTTCCGTTTCGCTTGTCTATCACACGCAGCAGACGATCACGCTGCCGGGCAAGCGGGGTGGGGAGCGGGTCAACCTGGAAGTCGATGTCATGGCCAAGTATGCCGAGAAATTGCTCGGGCAGGCCGGCAGTCCGGGGGTCGATATGGATCTGCTGAGGCGTTCCGGGTTCGCCTGACCGCGGTCGGTGGGGCGATATGCCGGACACAATGGATGACGGACGAGAACAACTGAGATTTTCGGCGGCCGATGGGGCCGCAAGGGAGGCACACCGATGCCGCGAGCGAGCATCGAACAGGCAATCGAAGCATTTGCCCGGGGCGAGTTCGTGATTATCGTCGATGACGAAGATCGCGAGAATGAGGGCGACCTCTGTATCGCCGCGGAGAAGATCACCCCGGATGCCGTGAATTTCATGACCAAGATCGCCCGCGGACTCATCTGCACCCCGATGTCGGCGGAGTGGACCGAGCGTCTCGGCCTGGAACTGATGGTGAACCCGACGGAGAACGGCGCGACGTTTGGGACCGCGTTTACCGTCTCTGTTGAGGCAAAACAGGGAACCACGACCGGAATTTCGGCGTTCGACCGGGCCCGGACGATCAAACTGCTGGCTGATCCAGGTGCGAGCCGGAGTGACTTCGTGATGCCGGGACATACGTTCCCCTTGCGGGCGCACCGGGATGGTGTCCTGGGGCGAATTGGTCAGACCGAGGCATCAGTTGACCTTGCGACGCTGGCCGGGCTGCCGCCGGTTGCCGTCGTATGCGAGATCATGTCCGACGACGGGACGATGGCGCGAATGCCGGAGCTGGAAGAGGTTGCCGCCCAGCACAATATCCCGGTGGTGACTGTCGCCGATCTCGTGACCTACCGGAGCGAACGCGAACGGCCGGTCGAGCAGCTCACCGAGACCCAGTTGCCGACCGAATACGGCACCTTCCGGGTCATTGCCTACCAGAGCGCCACGTCAAATGAACCGGACCTGGCGATGGTGCTGGGAGATATTTCCGGCTCCGAGCCGGTGGTTGCCCGGGTGCATTCCGAGTGCCTGACTGGCGACGTCTTCGGATCGCAGCGCTGCGATTGCGGGCAGCAGCTCGACCGGGCGCTGCAACGAATCGGCGAAGAGGGCCGGGGTGTGCTCCTCTACATGCGGCAGGAGGGCCGTGGAATCGGCCTGCTGAACAAGCTGCGTGCCTATCATCTGCAGGACCAGGGGCTGGATACCGTTGAAGCGAATCAGAAGCTTGGATTCCAGCCCGATCAGCGGGACTACACCGGTGCGGCGTTTATTCTGCACAACCTTGGCATTGAAGGGGTCCGGTTGCTTACCAACAACCCGAGCAAGGTTGACGCGCTTACCAACTGTGGCATCCGTGTGGTTGAGCGATTGCCGCTGGTGATCGACCCGGTCGATTCCAATCGCCGCTATCTGGAGACCAAACGAACGAAGATGGGCCACGTCTACGATGTTGATCCAACCGACGAATCGACGAGAACTGGGACACATTGAGTGCGCAATGTAGGGTCGCACGTCCCT